>JAGWVP010000445.1 GCA_018970825.1 bacterium
CACTTCCCGGGCACGACGACGATGACCGTGCTCTACGAGGGCAAGCCGGGCGACGCGAAGAGCGTGGCGCTCCTCGAGCACATGGACGGGCTGCGCGGCGAACTCGAGAAGAACCCGATCGTGGTGAAGACGAACTCGCTCGTCGACCTGGTCAAGATGCTCCACAAGACCTTCGCCGCGGACTCGCCGGTGCCCTACTCGCTGCCGCACGACCAGGAACTGGTCGCGCAGCTGCTCTTCCTCGGGGACTCGCCCGCCTTCGAGCGCTTCACCGACCGCACCCAGTCGAAGGCGCTGCTCGTCGCCTACCTGTCGAGCGACGACTCGGCGCTGGTCGGCCCGCTCGTGCGCGACGCGCAGGCCTGGGTCGCGGCGCACCCGCCGCCCGACGGCGTGAAGGTGCTGGTCGCCGGGGGCTCGGGGCCGACGGTGCTGGCGGTGAACGAGCACACGACGAGGAGCAAGATGGTGAACCTGCTGATCGTGCTCGCGACGATCTGGGCCGTGTCCTCGCTCATGATGCGCTCGCCGGCGGGCGGGCTCTACGTGATCCTGCCGATCCTCGCGACGCTGCTCGCGCTCTTCGGGCTGCTCGGCTGGACCGGGGTGCGCCTCGACATGGGATCCGCGACCACGCTCGCGATGGCCGCCGGCGTCGGTGCCGACTACGCGATCTACTTCCTCTACCGGCTGCGAGAGGAGCGCGCGCGGGCGGCGTCGGACCGCGAGGCGCTGCACGTGACGATGCGGACCTCGGGGCGCGCCGTGATCTTCGTCGCGGCGAGCATCGCCGCCGGCTTCGGCGTGATGGGTCTCTCGAAGTTCTTCGGGCTCCGGCTCTTCGGCTCGGTCATGCCCGCCGCGATGGTGATCTCCTGCCTCGCGGCACTCTCGATCATGCCGGTGCTGGTGATGCGGTCCCGGCCCCGCTTCATCTTCGGCGACCGGCCCGCCTGAGGGCGCGAGGCAGGCGCGGGGCCGGGCGCTTCGCGCGCCGGGCCCCGCGCCGTCGGCTCACGGGCAGGAGATGCCGGTCCCGGCGCAGTTGTCGGGCGAGTTCCCGGACACCTGCGCGCTCGTGAAGGTGACGGTGCCGCCCGAGCCGTTGTAGATGCCGCCGCCCTCGCCGGGGATGCCGTTCTGGACGTCGCGCGCCTGGTTGCCGTTGATCGTGGTGCCGCCGGACAGCACGAGCTTGCCGCCCTCGTTGTAGACGCCGCCCCCGCGCTGGCGGGCGGTGTTGCCCGACAGCTGGGCCCCGTCGAGCGTCAACTCGCCGCCGTTGGCGATCGCACCGCCCACGCCGCCGCCCGCGGTCGTGCAGGCGTTGCCGCGCAGGTTGCCGCTCAGCAGCGTCATCTTGCCGTTGTTCAGGATCGCGCCGCCGGCACCACGTCCGGAGTTGTCGAGGAAGTCGTTGCCCGTGAGCGTCGCGGTGCCGCCGTTCTCGATCGCGCCGCCCCGGCCGCTCACGGCGGCGGGGTCGTCGAGGCCGGTCGAGCCCGAGGCCGCCGCGGGCTCCGCGACGTTCGCCTCGAAGCGCGACTCGATGACGGCGATCGTTCCGCGGTCGTTCAGGAGCGCACCGCCCTCGTTGCGGTCGATCCGGACCTGGTAGATCCTGAGGTTGCCCGTGCCGCGGAACCAGATCCCGCCGGGCCCGGCGTACCAGACGCTCTTGTTCCCTGAGATCGCGCCACGGTCGACCTCGAGGTCGGCGGTCGCGTAGATCGCCGCACCACCGCGGTCGTTCATTCCGCCCGTGGCCTCGTTGCCGGAGATCGACGAGGTCCGCACGATCGTGCCGGCGGTCGTGTAGAAACCCGCGCCCTGGCTCGCCTTGCAGTCGCGGATCGCGGTGTTCTCGAGCAGGACCGGTGCGTTGCTCCAGAGACCTCCACCCTGGCCCGCCGCCTGGTTGTCGGCGAGCGCGGACTCGCCGCGCACCACGAGCGTGCAGCCCTGGTTCAGGATGCCGCCGCCGTTGCCGCTCGTGCGGCCGCCGCGGATCACGACGCGGTCGATCGTGACGACCTGGCCCGCGTTGCACTGCAGGGTGAGGACCGTCGCCGAGCCGGTGCCGACGAGCTCGGGCGCGGTCTGCGGGTAGGTCACGGTCGCGCCCTGCAGCGTGAGGCTCTTGTTGGTGATGCGGAAGGCGCCGACGTGCGGCCCGCCCGGGATCCCGACCGTGCCGCCGTCGGGGGCCGCGTCGATCGCCTGCTGGATGTCGTTCACGGGGCCGGCGCAGGTCGGGAACGCCTCGCGGAACAGCTGCGGGAAGTCGCCCTGCGCGTTGCGGTAGGTGCGCACCTCGCCGGTCTGGGTGTCGGTCACGGTGAGCAGGAAGTCGCGGTCGGTCGCGGCACTCGCGATCACGTTGAAGAAGTTCTGGCTGCTGCAGAGGTCGACCGACTTGACCAGCATCTCCCAGTTGTTCGGCCCGAACTCCGGGTAGTAGAAGAGACCCGAGTCGTCCGACGAGGGATCGGGCACGACGTTCGCCGCGCGGTAGTCCTCGGTTCCCGTGAGCCGGTACTGGAGGTTCGCGGCGAAGCGTCCGCCGAGCATGCAGAGCCGGTTCGTGCTCGGCGTGCAGGTGGCCACGGGGTCGGCCAGCACCTGCGGCGCGTCGGCGAGGAGGGCCGCGGCGTCCTCGGGCGACTCGATCGCGAGGCGGTCGAGGAGCGCGCGGTCGAGGTCCGACTTCGCCTGCTGCATCGCCGCGAGCCGCGCCACGTCGATGGTCTCGTCGAGCGGGTCGGCGGACGCCCCGGTCGCGGCGCAGGTCGCGAACGCGGTCCGGAACAGCACCGGGCGGTTGCCGAGCGAGTTGTCGAAGGTCTTGCGGTCGTTGGTCACCTTGTCGGTGATCGTGACCCGGTATTCGCGGTCGGAGGCCGCACCGACGAGCAGCGTGAAGAAGGGATCTCCGGTCCCGCACAGGTTCACGCCCTTGGCGAGGAACTCCCAGTTCTCCGGCCCGAACTCGTTGTAGTAGAAGAGGCCGGAGTCGGTGCGGCTCGCGCCGGGCACGACGCCCGCGCGCTGCACCTGCCCGCCCTGCGCCAGCTTGTAGTCGACCGTCACCTCGAAGCGGCCGAGCAGGCAGAGCGAGTTCGGGCCGGTCTGGCAGGTGGAAGTCACCTGGGCTCGTACCGGGGTCGGCGCCGCGGCGATCGCGGCGAGCGCGAGCACGGCGGCCGTGGCGAGGCTCCTCTGGGTCGAAAGGCTGGGTTTGCGCGTGGACATCCGGACCTCGGGCGCTCGCGGGGAGCGGGTCACGGAGGGCGGGCGGTCGCCCGAGCCCTCCCGGGTTCGACTGCCGCCGACGCTATGCGAGGCCGACTTCGATCTCAAGGCG
>JAGWVP010000446.1 GCA_018970825.1 bacterium
CGTGGCCTTCGGCATGGGCATCGACAAGCCCGACATCCGCTGGGTGATCCACCGCGACATGCCGCGCTCGGTCGAGGGCTGGTCGCAGGAGATCGGTCGTGCCGGCCGCGACGGCCTGCCGTCGGACTGCATCCTCTTCTACTCGTGGGCCGACGTGATCTCGCACGACCGACTGCCGAGCGACGGAGACGAGGAGCAGTCGCGCCGCAACCGCGAGCAGGTGCGCGAGATGTTCCGTCTCGCCGACGCCCGCGACTGCCGCCACCGAAGACTGGTCGCCTTCTTCGGCGAGACCATCCCGGCGTGCGGCGCGTCCTGCGACGTCTGCCTCGCAGGCGACATCGTCGCCGAGAGCGCGCCCGCTGCGGGGCTGCGCCCGGTGCGCCTGCCCGGCGACGCGACCTCGCGCTCGACCTCCTCGCCCGGCGGCTCGTCGCGCAAGCCGTCCGCGGCGGACCTCGACCCGGCCGCGGCCGAGCGCTTCACGGCGCTCCGCGCGCTCCGCAAGCGCCTCGCCGACGAGAACAACGTGCCGGCCTACCACGTCTTCGCCAACGCAACGCTCATCGAGATGGCCGAGCGCCTGCCGACCGACGAGATGTCGCTGCTCGAGATCACGGGCGTCGGCCCGGGAAAGCTCGCCCGCTGGGGCGCGGAGTTCCTGGCGCTCTTGCGGTCGCTGCCGGCAGGGGAGTGAGGCGGGCCCCACCTGGGGCATGCGGGGTTCCCGGTCGCCCAACTCGAGTCCCTCTTGACGATCGCCGCCGATCGGTGTCGAGAGTCGTGCCCATGGAGACGACGCCGAATCGAGGATCCGCTGGGCGCCGCATCGAGGAAGTGCTCGACGAGCTGCGCGCGGACCGGTAGCCCGCCGGCCCCTCCCGGAGAAGACCTGCTCTCCACGTCGTGAGGCCCAGCCAGACGCCCTCCGCGAGGCCATCGGGACGCTGCACCCCCCTCCTCCTTGACCCCCGTCCGCCCGGCTGCGACGTTGCGTTGCATCACGTTCCGCACGAGCCCCCGGAGGATCTGCACCCGATGTCCAAGCCGCTGCCAGCCGTCGATTTCCTGAAGATTCCCGACCAGGGCGACCCCTACCTCGAGGGCCACAAGTGCGGGGCCTGCGGGTCGATCTACCTCGACGCGCGCGAGGTCTGCTCGAAGTGCGGAGAGCGCGGCAAGATCGCCGCGACCCGGCTCTCGAACGACGGCCACCTCTACGTCTTCTCGGTCGTCTACCGCTCGTTCCCGGGCATCGACGTCCCCTACGTCTCGGCGATCGTCGACCTCGAAGGCGGCGGCACCGTGAAGGGCAACCTGATCGGCATCGAGCCCGACCCCGCCAAGATCAAGATGGGGATGCCGGTGCGCGTGGTCTACAAGGACGCGCTCGGCCGCAAGGACCGGGAAGGCAATTCCTACCTGAGCTACTTCTTCGAGCCGCGCTGAGCGCTCGACCACATCGACAACGCATCGCGCGAGGAGATCGCCATGAGTGACGTCTACGTCGTCGGCATCGACATGATCAAGTTCATGAAGGCGGGCACCGGCCCCGCCGTGGAGCAGCTCGGCGCCCAGGCGGCGCTGATGGCGCTCGACGACTGCGGGCTGAAGATCCAGGACATGCAGGCCCTCTACTGCGGCAACCTGGGCCAGGCCGACGCGATGGTCGGCCAGCGCGTGCTGCAGCAGATCGGCCAGACCGGGATCCCGGTCGTGAACTGCGCGAACGCGTGCGCGACCGGCGCCACCGCCTTCCGCGAAGCCTGGATGTCGATCAAGGCCGGCGTGAACGACGTCGTCCTCGCGGTCGGCGTCGAGAAGATGGGCGCGGGCCTGCTCGGCGGGGGCGGCGGCCGCAAGGGCATCCCGCGCGAGGGCCTGCTCGGCTCGATGACCATGCCGGCGGTGTTCGCCGAGGCGGGACAAGAGCACGCCCGCAAGTACGGCACGACCTTCGAGCAGTTCGCCAAGGTGTCGGTGAAGAACCACCATCACTCGACGCTGAACCCGAAGGCCATGTACCAGATCGAGACGCCGCTCGAGACGGTCATGGGCGCGGAGATGATCGCCTACCCGAACACGAAGCTCATGTGCTCGGTGAACGTCGACGGCTCGGCCGCGGCCGTGCTGTGCAGCGAGGCCAAGGCGAAGCAGCTCGGGCTCATGAAGCGCGCCGTGCGCGTGAAGGCCTCGGTCATGACGAGCGACCCCTGGCAGGAGCGCGACCTCGTCATGCCCGACGTGAACACCTGCACCCGGATCGCGGCGAAGAAGGCCTACGAGATGGCCGGCGTCGGCCCGGGCGACATCGATCTCGTCGAGCTGCACGACTGCTTCGCGACCGCCGAGCTCCTGCACTACGAGAACCTCTCGCTGTGCAAGGACGGCGAGGCCGGTCAGCTGATCGACAGCGGCGCCACCTCGATCGGCGGCAAGATCCCGGTGAACCTCTCGGGCGGGCTCCTCTCGAAGGGCCACCCGCTGGGCGCGACCGGCATCGCGAACATCTACGAGATCTCGACGCATCTCCGCGGCGAGGCCGGCAAGCGCCAGGTGCCGAACGCGCGCCTCGGGCTCACCCACGTGATCGGGCTCGGCAGCGCGTGCGCGATCCACGTGCTCGAGAAGGTCGCCTGAGCGGTCGCCCCTTCCGCATCGGGGTGGTGAGCGACACCCACAACCACCTCCCCAACGTCGCACGCATCGTCGAGCTGCTGACCCGCGCCGGCGTGGAGCACGTCGTCCACACCGGCGACGTCACGCAGCCGAAGACGCTCGACGTGCTCGCGCGCCTCGAAGTCCCGCTCACCGGGGTGCTCGGCAACAACGACGCGGGCGAGCGGTCGGGGCTCCTCGCCGCGGCCGGCCGCCACGGCATGACCCTCGTCGACCCGCCGCTCGCCTTCGAACTCGGGACGCGGCGCGTCGTCGTCGCCCACGACCCGCGCATGCTCGAAGGCCGCGACGACTTCGAGGTCGCGCTCCACGGGCACACCCATCTCCACTCGGTCGTCCGCGAGGCGGGCCGTCTCGTCCTGAATCCCGGCGAATGCGCCGGTCACCTGCCGGGGCGGAACTCCGTCGGGGTGGTCGACCTCGCGACGCTCGACGTCGAGATCCTGCGCTTCTAGGCCGGCGCCCCGACGGTTCGGTGATCCGCCGCAACCGCGGGATTCGCGCTTGCGCCCCCCCGGGAACCGGGGGACAAGATCCCGTGTTCCCGACGACCCGACGAAGCCGCGCCTCGATCCCCTTCCTTCTCTTCGCCCTCCTGTCCGCGGCGACGCCCGGCCGAGGCTCGGCCGCGACCTCCGATGTCGCCGAGCCCCCGGGGTTCGCGGTGCGGCCCAGCGT
>JAGWVP010000447.1 GCA_018970825.1 bacterium
GCCGCGGCTCTGTCCCTCGCCGCGGTCTCCGGGTGCTCCGACGTCAGTTCCGGCGGCGGCCCTCTGCCGCCGCCGGACGCGGGGGAGTGGCGCAACCTCGGCGGGACGCTCGAGCGAACCTACTTCAACCCGAACGAGACCCGGATCACGAAGCGGAACGCGGCCGACCTCGTCACGAAGTGGCGCTTCCTCACGGGTGCGATCATCACGGCCCAGCCGATCGTGGCGAACGTCGACCTGCCCGACGAGGGAAGGACGAAGCTCGTCTTCGTCCCGTCGTGGGACGGCCACCTGTACGCACTGCGCTTCTCCGACGGCAGCCTCGCCTGGAGTTTCGCCTTCAAGCCGCAGCCCGGCGCTTCCTACCCGCAGGCCTCGTCGGCGGCGGTCGAGGACGTCGACGGCCGGCGCCGGGTCTTCGTCGGCGGCGGCATGACCATGTACTCCCTCGACGCCGCCACCGGGCGCGAGATCTGGCAGTTCGACGCCGGCACCGGTTGCACGAACTGCCAGTCGACCGAGGAGCGCAACGAGATCGAGTCCTCGCCCGCGGTGTTCGACGGACTCGTCTACTTCGGGATGGACGTGAACGACACCGGCGGCAAGGGCGGCTTCTATGCCGTCGACGCGCGGACCGGCGCGATGCGGTTCTTCTTCGACCTCGCCTCGGGCCAGTCGTGCCGACCGTTCCCCGGCGACGACGTGCGCCGGTTCGACGGCTACCACTCGGCCGCGGCGCTGGGTCTTCCCGCCGACTTCTTCTCGACGCGACCGGGGTGCGACTTCGACCGCACGCCGAACTCCTGCGGCAACGTCTGGTCGTCGGCGTCGATCGACGCGAAGCGGCGGCTCCTCTACACGGCCTCGAGCAACTGCGACACCGACCTCGACCCGGACTCCGACCTTCCCACCCCGATCATGCCGCCCTACGACGAGGCGATCTTCGCGTTGCGGCTCGACACGGGCGAGCCCGCCTGGGTGTGGCGCCCCCGAGAGGTCGACGCGGAGGACCTCTCGTTCGGGGCGCTGCCCAACCTCTTCACGGCCGACATCGGCGGGGCGACGCGCGAGGTGGTCGGCGTCGGCAACAAGGACGGCACCTACTACCTGCTCGACCGCGACGGCACGAACGAGATCACCGGCCGCGTCGAGCCCTACTGGGCGAAGCGGGTCGTGCCCGGCGGCGCGATCGGCGGCATCCTCGCGAGCGCATCGGTCGGCGACGGGAAGATCTTCGTCAGCACGGCGATCGGCACCGACATCACCGACCCGCAGAAACCCGCCGCCTCCGCGCTCGACCCGTCCACGGGCGAGTTCGCCTGGACGAACATGGAGGCCGAGCCGAGCTACTCCTCGGCGAGCGGCATCCCCGGCGTCGTCTTCATGGGCTCGCTGTCGGGCTCGGTCTACGGCTACGACTCCGACACCGGCGCGAAACTCGTTTCGCTGCCCGCGGGCAGCACGCTGGGCTCGGCGGCGACGGTGGTCGACGGCACGATGCTGGTCGGCGCGGGCACCGGCGAGCGCGGCGGCAACCCGCTGCGCATCGAGTACACGGTCTCGCTCCTGCCGAGCACCGTGAACGCCTTCTGCGTCGCGGGCTCGGACGGCTGCCCGGCCGGCGAGACCTGCGACGACGGCAACGCCTGCACGATCGACGAGAAGGTCGCGACCGGGTGCGAGCACCGGCCCGCCGCCGACGGCGGGGCCTGCACGGTCGGCGCGCTCTCGGGCTCCTGCCTGTCGGGGCGCTGCGACCTGCCGGGGCTCGCCTGCGAGCAGGTGAGCGACTGCACGACCGGGGTGCCCGACGTCGACCGCTGCCGCTACGAGGCGAAGCCCGACGGCACGTCGTGCCGGCGCTCGGGCGGCACCACCGGGAAGTGCTCCGCGGGAACCTGCCTCCGCGGCTGACGAACGCGACGTCGACGGCGGCGCTCAGGCCGCCCGGAACCCCTCGATGAGACGGTCGAGGTGGGCCGTGCGCGATCCGAGCGCCGTCTCGAAACTGCGGGCGCGCTTCACGAAGAGGTGTGCGTCGCACTCCCAGGTGAAACCCATGCCGCCGTGGTTCTGGACGTTGTCGGCCGAGTTCGCGACGTAGGCCTGGGCGCAGAGGACCTTCGCGACCGAGGCCTGGAAGTCCGCGTCTCCGGCGCCGTCGCGCAGCGCGATCGTCGCGTAGGCGGTCGCGCTCCGCGCGGCCTCGGCCCGCACGGCCATGTCGGCACAGCGGTGCTTCACCGCCTGGAAGGACCCGATCGGCTTGTCGAACTGGGTGCGCACCTTCGCGTACTCGACCGAGGCCTCGACCGTGCGCTGGATGCCCCCGACGGCCTCCGCGCACGACAGCACCGTCGCCTCGCGCAGGAGGCGGCGCGGGTCCGCCGCGAGCCGGAGGGCCGGCGTGCCGACGAACGAGACGCGCGCGACCGGGCGGGTCGGGTCCATGCTCGCGCGCGGCTCGACCGCGACCCCGGGCGCGCCCGCGGCGACGAACGCGACGCCGCCCTCGTCGACGACGAGGAACGCTCCGGCGGCGGCCGCGTCGGCGACCGGGGCGCGGCGCCCGTCGAGCCGGCCGTCGCGCAGCGCCTGCGAGAGCGGCCGGTCGAGCCCCTCGACGAGGGCCACGCGCAGGCGCCCGGCGACGATCTCCCCGAGGGCCGCCCGCAGCGGCGCGTCGCCCTCGCCGACCAGCGCGTGCCCCGCGATCACGGTGCCGAGCCAGGGGCCGGGGGCCAGTGCCCGGCCGAGTTCCTCGAACAGCACCATCTCCTCGGCCAGGCCGTAGCCGGCGCCGTCGCGCTCGACGGGGAGGCCGAGCCCGAAGAAGCCGAGCTCGCCCGCGGCCGCCCAGGTGGGCGCGACTCCCGCGGGGTCGTCGGCGAGCGCCCGAACCTTGTCCATCGGCAGCTCCGCGCCGAGAAAGGCGCGCACGGAGGCGCCGATCTGCTCCTGGTCGGACGAGGGCATCAGGTCCATCGCTCGGTCTCCTTCGTTCCCGTGCGCGCGATCAGCGCGGCAGGCCCAGCACGCGGTCGCCGATGATGTTGCGCTGGATGTCCTTCGAGCCCGCGGCGATCGTCGAGGCGAACGAGAGGAGCCAGCGGAACACCCAGGTCTCGCGGATGCGCGTTCGTCCCGCGCCGGTCCCGGCCGGCTGCTCGCTCGCGTCCCACTCGAGGATCGAGGGTCCGAGGATCTCCATCGCGAGCGCGTGGACCCGCTGCTGGAGCTCGGAGAAGAAGAGCCGGATGAGCGAGGCCTCGGCGCTCGGCATGCCGGTGCGCGCGACGCGGCTCACGCTGCGGTAGGTCATCGAGCGCAGCGCCTCGACCTCCGCGCG
>JAGWVP010000448.1 GCA_018970825.1 bacterium
CGATCCCCGCGATCTCTCCGCGTGCCCCGGGGGCGGCTGCGCGAGCTCCTATCGCGAGGGCTTCACCTGCAGCGGCTTCGGCCCGGCCGTCCCCGGCCAGGCCGGCTTCACGCAGTTCCCGATCGGCGGTGCGCAGCGTGCGCAGGACTTCCAGCAGTACCCGGACGGCGTCTACAACCAGATTCCGTGTCGCGGGATCCTGTTGTGGAACCCGCACAACTTCAACCTCACCGACGCCGACCAGAAGACGAACGCGCGGCTCAACTACTACTTCGCCGACCCCTCGAAGCTGGTGTACCCGGGACGCGGCGGCCTGACCGGCCCGATCTTCCGCCCGAACGCGGCGCCGTTCACGAAGGAGACCTACTGCGCGAACTTCACGTTGCCGCGCGGAGGCCGCGTGTACCAGCTGTCGTCGCACACCCACAAGCGAGGCGAGCTGTTCTGGGTGAACATGCCCGACGGCACGAAGATCTACGAGAACGTCTCGTACAACGACCCGCAGGAAGAGCGTTACGACCCGCCGCTCGCCTTCGACTCCGAGGTGGCCGCGGAGCGCACCCTCGAATTCTGCGGCACCTACAACAACGGCGTGAACCCCGACGGCACCCCGAACGTCGAGACCGTGACGCGCGCATCCCGCATCCCGCCCACGGCGCTCGAGACGATCGGTGCCTGCTCGCCGGTCGCCTGCGTGAACGAGGGCGCGGTGGGTCGCGCCTGCAACGGCGAGAGCGACGACGCGACCTGCGACACGCAGCCGGGCAAGGGCGACGGCGACTGCGACGCCTGCAGGATCACGGGCGGCGAGAGCACCGAGAACGAGATGTTCCTCCTGATCCCGGGCTGGTACCAGGTCCCGGTCGGATGACGGCTGCGGGCCGCCCCGGCGAGCTTGCCGGGGCGGCCCGCATCGGCGCCCTGCCCCGCCCTCGACGGCGGCAGGCGGGCACCGAAAGCAGCTCCCGCACCCCTCCGGGGCCGCCGTCCCGACCCCTCGCCGCACGAACCCGGGGGTCTGCGGCAGCGCCGCGTAAACAGACCCCTCGTCGGGACCAGCCGCGCGGGACTTCCCGTATTGACCGAATCCCCCGGCGGGAGTTACCCATCCCTCTGAACCGGGCGGTCCAGACCATGACCGCCGGGACGACCGCACCCCCGGGGTCCGAAGAGACGCGGAGACACGCGATGATTCACGCCCACACGTCGACCTTCCACCGCCGCGGACTGCTCGTCGCGGCGCTCGCCGCGATCGCGCTCGTCGCGCCCGGCTGCAGCGACTCCGGATCCGGGCCCGCGGGCGGAGGCCCCGTCGTCGACCCGACCTGCGACGGCAAGGAGCAGTACGCGAGTACCTACGAAGCCGTGCAGAAGCGGATCTTCGAGGGTGGCGGCTGCACTTCCGAGGTCTGCCACGGCAGCGGCAAGGTCGGCGGTCTCCAGCTCACGGCCGACGTCGCCTACGCCAACATCATGGAGCGCGCCTCGCTCGAGCAGCCGCAACTGAAGCTGATCGAGCCGGGCGACGAGGAGCGCAGCTACCTCTGGCGCAAGCTCGCGGCGGCGACGCGGCCGGGCGCGGTCGAGATCACGGGCGCGCCCATGCCTCTCGGGAGAGCCGCGATCGGCGAGCAGGACCTCGAACTCCTGCGCCTCTGGATCTACGCGGGTGCGCCCGAGACCGGCACGGTGAAGGGGACCGAGGAACTTCTGGGCGCCTGCCTGCCGCCGGTCGAGCCGATCACGATCAAGCCGCTCGCCCCGCCCGACCCGAGCGAGGGCGTGCAGTTCGTGCTGCCGCAGTGGGACCTGCCCGCCGCGAGCGAGTACGAGATCTGCATCGCGACCTACTACGACATCCGCGACCAGGTCCCCGACGAGTTCAAGGACCCGAGCGGCGAGATGTTCCGGTTCTTCGCCTTCGACCTGCGCCAGGACCCGCAGAGCCACCACCTGCTGCTCTACTACTCGCCGCTCAACTTCCAGCCCGGGGGCATCGATCCGCACCACCCGTCGTTCGGCGCGTGGAACTGCCGCGGCGGCGCGAAGGACGGCCAGTCGTGCGAGCCGCTCGACCTGGATTCCTGCGGCTCGGACGGCGTCTGCGCGAGCACGCCGGAGGAGAGCTTCGCCTGCGGCACCTACGGCCCGCCGTCGCCGGGACGCCCGGCCGAGATCATGGGCGGCGCCGGCCAGTCGCAGGCCTACCTGCCGTTCCGCGAGGGCGTGTTCGCCCAGATCCCGATGAAGGGCGTCATCTACTGGAACTCGCACGCGTTCAACACGACGGCGAAGGACACGAAGATGAACGGCCGCATCAACTACCTCTACGCGAAGCAGCAGCAGTACCCGGTCACGCGCATCTCCGTCTTCGACGCGATCTTCAAGCCGAACAACCCGCCGTTCACCGTCGAGACCTTCTGCAACGACGAGGTCTTCCCGGTCGGCTCGCGGATCTTCCACCTGTTCGCCCACATGCATTCCCACGGGAAGCATTTCTGGGCGAACTTCCCGGCGGACGGGCCGCAGATCTACGAGACGTTCAGCTACCAGGACCCGACCCAGCAGTACTACGACCCGCCGCTCGTGCTCGACTCGCCCGATCCGAAGGAGCGGACGATCCGCTACTGCGGGACGTACAACAACGGCGTGAACGAGGACGGCTCGTTCAACGTCGAGACCGTGACGCGCGCCTCGCGCGTGCCGACGAGCGCGCAGCAGACGCTGGGCCAGTGCAGGCCGATCGCCTGCGTGAACGAAGGTGCGGTCGGCCGTGCCTGCAACGGCAGGGACGACGACGCGACCTGCGACACACAGCCCGGCAAGGGCGACGGCGACTGCGACGCCTGTCGGATCACGGGTGGCGAGAGCACGCAGAACGAGATGTTCGTGCTCTTCGGCGCGATGTACATCGACCCGGTCGCGGCGGCGCGCGCGCAGGGGATCGCGCTCCCCGCCTCCGCCGTGCCGCAGCGCTCGATGGCGACGGGCCCGATCTTCCCGTCCTACCAGGGCTGCACCTCGCCCGAGCGCGGGCTGCCCGAGATGTTCGCGGCCCGCGCCGCGCGTGATCCAGGCAAGGCGTCGGGCGGCAGCTGCCACGGGGCGCCGCCGAGCGCGGGCTGACGCCCCGCTTCCCGACTTTCCGAACACCCGAAATCGAGCCCAGGGCGCGGGCGGCCGAGGCCGCCCCGCGCCACCGGAGAGCCAGACCATGCACACGTTCCCGCCCCGGCGCGCGGCGTCGCTCGCCGTCCTCGCCCTCGCCACATCCCTCCTCCACGGCTGCTCCGACGTCCAGAGCGGCGGCGCGCCACCGGTGCCTGCGGCCGACGAGTGGACGACGCT
>JAGWVP010000449.1 GCA_018970825.1 bacterium
CCGTCCTCCACCTGGGTTACGCGCAGGGGGTACCGCGGGCCCTCTCGAACCGCGGTACCGCGATCCTGCGGGGACACCCCGCCCCGATCGTCGGCCTCGTCTCGATGGATCACACGACGGTCGACGCGAGCGGGATTCCCGGGGTCCGCGTCGGCGACGAAGCCGTGCTGTGGGGCTCCGACGCGGGCGGCAACGACGTGATGTCGGTCGCGCGTCTCGCGGGCACGATCGGCTACGAACTCCTGACGGGCGTTCCACCCGGGCTTCCCCGCACGTACCTGTCCGACGACGTCGCACGCGCCGCCCACCGTGCCTGAGCGCGCCGACGGCGGGCCGGGCCAGCACTCGAGGAGAGAGGACTTCATGAGCCAGAACGAGGCGGTGGCACCGGTGCGCCGGGCCCTGATCTCCGTGAGCGACAAGCGCGGCGTGCTCGACCTCGCCCGGGCGCTCCACGGCTTCGGCGTCGAGATCCTCTCGACCGGCGGCACCGCGAAGATGCTGCGCGAGGCCGGGCTGCCGGTGAAGGAGGTCGCGGAGCACACGGGTTTCCCCGAGATGCTCGACGGCCGGGTGAAGACGCTGCATCCGAAGATCCACGGCGGCCTGCTCGGGCGCCGCGACGTCGCCGAGCATCTCGCGGCGATGCACCAGCACGACATCCCGCCGATCGACCTCGTCTGCGTGAACCTCTATCCCTTCGAGCAGGTCACCTCGCGCGGCTGCAGCCTCGAGGAGGCGATCGAGAACATCGACATCGGCGGCCCCTCGATGCTCCGCTCGGCCGCGAAGAACCACGACGCGGTCACGGTGCTCGTCGATCCCGCGGACTACGAGGTCGTGCTCGGGGAGATGCGTGCGAACGGCGGCGCGACCACGCACGAGACCCGCGCGCGGCTCGCCCGGACGGTCTTCAGGACCACCGCGGCCTACGACGGCATGATCGCGGACTACCTGGGCGCGCTCGCCCGCACCGAGGACGAGCCGTTCGGCGAGACGCTCCACCTGCCGCTGCGGCGCGAGGCCCACCTCCGCTACGGCGAGAATCCCCACCAGCACGCGGCGCTCTACGGCGACGTGCACCGCCTGCTCGAGCAGCTCCACGGAAAGGAGCTTTCCTACAACAACATCGTCGACATCGACTCGGCGCTGCGCCTGATGCTCGACTTCGAAGGGGACGAGCGAGCGGTCGTCGCGATCCTGAAGCACAACACACCCTGCGGCGTCGGCGCGGGCGCGACCGTCCTCGAGGCCTACCAGAAGGCCTTCGCGACCGACCCGGAGTCGCCCTTCGGCGGCATCCTGATCTCGAACCGGCCGTGGGACGTGGCGCTCGCGGAGGCCGTCGACGAGATCTTCAGCGAGGTGCTGATCGCCCCGCGCTTCACGCCCGAGGCGCTCGAGCTGCTGCGCCGGAAGAAGAACCGCCGCCTCATGGCGTGGCACCCCGACCGCACCCCGCGAAACGCGCCCGACGTGCGCTCGGTGATGGGCGGCTTCCTCGTCCAGGACCGCGACGTCGCGATCGAAGACCCGGCCGCGGCGAAGGTCGCGACCCGGCGCACGCCGACCGCGGCCGAACTCTCGGCGCTCGCCTTCGGCTGGAAGGTCGTGAAGAACGTGAAGTCGAACGCGATCGTGTTCGCGGGCGCGGACCGCACGCTCGCGATCGGGGGCGGGCAGACGTCGCGCGTGGACGCGGTCCTGCTCGCGATCGACAAGGCCCGCCGCCAGGGCATCGACCTGCGCGGCAGCGCTCTCGCGAGCGACGCCTTCTTTCCCTTTCCCGACGGCGTCGAGCACGCGCTCGGCGCCGGCGCGACCGCGGTGATCCAGCCCGGCGGAAGCGTGCGGGACGACGATGCGGTCGCGGCCGCCGACGCGCGGGGGGCGGCGATGGTGCTGACCGGCGTGCGGCACTTCCGGCACTGACGGCGATGCCCCCGCGCACGGACATCCTGGTCGTCGGCTCGGGCGGGCGCGAGCACGCGCTCGCCTGGAAGCTCCGCCAGTCGCCCCGCTGCGGAAGGCTCCTGTGCGCGCCGGGCAACGCGGGCATCGAGGGCGTCGCCGACTGCGTGCCGGTCGAGGCGGGCGACGTCGCGGGCCTGGTCGCTCTCGTCGAACGCGAGAACCTGGGGCTCGTGGTCGTCGGACCCGAGGTGCCGCTCGCCTCCGGCCTCGTCGACGAGCTCGCGGCCCGCGGCCGCCGCGCGTTCGGGCCCCGGCGCGACGGCGCGCGCCTCGAGGGAAGCAAGGCGTTCGCGAAGGAGATCATGCGCGAGGCCGGGGTCCCGACCGCGGACTTCGCGATCGCGTCGACCGCGCGGGAAGCGCACGACAGGATCGACCGCGTCGGCGGGCCGATCGTCGTCAAGGCCGACGGGCTCGCGGCCGGCAAGGGCGTCTACGTCTGCGGTACGGCGGACGAGGCCCATGCCGCGATCGACGAGGTCATGGGGCGTCGGATCTTCGGCGAGGCCGGCGGACGGGTCGTGCTCGAGGCCCTCCTGCCCGGCGAAGAGGCCTCCTTCCTCGCCCTCACCGACGGCGAGACGGTGGTGCCCCTCGCGAGTTCGCAGGACCACAAGCGGATCGGCGACGGAGACACCGGACCGAACACCGGCGGCATGGGCGCCTACTCGCCCGCGCCCGTGGTCACCCCGGAGCTCGAGCGCGAAGTGGTCGAGTCCGTACTCCGGCCCGTCGTGCGGACGCTGCGCGCGCGCGGCATCGATTTCCGCGGCGTGCTCTATGCCGGGCTCATGATCGACCGCGGACGACCTTCGGTCCTCGAGTTCAACGTCCGCTTCGGCGATCCCGAGTGCCAGCCGCTCATGATGCGCATGAAGGGCGACCTCGTGGACGTGCTCGACGCGGTGATCGACGGACGACTCGCCACGACCCCGATCGAGTGGGACGCGAGGGCCGCGGCCTGCGTCGTCGTCGCGGCCCCGGGATACCCGGGTCCGATCGAGAAGGGCGCCCCGATCGAGGGCCTCGACGCGGCGCCGAGCGACGGGGACGTGGTCGTGTTCCACGCCGGGACGACGCGCGACGCGGACGGCCGGGTCGTGACCGCGGGGGGACGAGTCCTCGGCGTGACCGCACTCGGCGAGTCCATCCCCGACGCGGTGGCGCGAGCTTACGCCCGCGCGGGACGGATCCGCTTTCCGGGCATGCAGATGCGCAGCGACATCGGCCACCGGGCGGGGGCCGGTCGCGACACCGCGGCGTGACCTCCCTCGCGCCGGTCGCGCGTCCCCGTTCCGGCCGCTAGAACCCGGTCGCACCCCGAACCCAGGAGAAACCCGCCTTGGCCACGATCAAGCCGTTCCACGCCCTGC
>JAGWVP010000450.1 GCA_018970825.1 bacterium
TCCTTCTTTTCCTGCTCTTCCTGCTTCTTCTGCTCGTCCTCCTGCCGCATCTTCTCGAGGGCCGCCGAGACGACGTCCCGGTTGTGCCGCGCGTCCTCGTCGTCGGCGCGCAGCTTGAGTGCTCCGTCGTAGGCGTCGAGCGCCTGCTGCCAGGACTTGCGCGTCGCCTCGCGATCGCGCTCGAGCGTCTCCTGTCCGAGCCGGAAGTCGGCGTTGCCGAGGTTGTAGAACGCCATCGCCTGCTGCCGCGGGTCCTCGCTGCGCAGTGCGCGCGAGAAGGCGGTCGCCGCGGCCTCGAACTTCCCGGCCTTGTAGGCGGACGCGCCGACGTTGAAGTCGAGCCGCGGGTCGCTCGCGTCGCGCCCGGCGAGCGCCTGGTACTCCGCGAGGGCGCCCGCGTAGTCGCCGGCCTCGAAGCGCGAGAGCGCGGACCGGGCCGACGCGCGTGCCTCGCCCGCGAGGGCGGGCAGCAGCGCCATCAGCAGCGCCGCCGACCGCGCCGCGCGCCGGGCGGCGTCCGCGGGGCGAGGTGCGGGACGGTCGGCGCCAGGACGAGGACCGCGACTCGCGGACGTCGGGGCCGCGTTCGACGAGGCGTCGGTCCCGGCACCGCGGGAGTCCGTCGCGGGTCGAGGCGACCCGGAAGCCCGCCTGCGTTCGCGCAGCAGCCACTCCGTCGCCAGCAGGGCGGTCGCCGCGGCGAGCGGCCAGCGGTAGCGGTCGACCGGCACGCGACGCATGCGGGCCGCGAGTTCCTCCTTCGGGATCGGCTGCAGCGCGCCGTCGACCAGGGTCTTCACGCCCTCGGCATGCTGGCCGAGCGGCACGTAGAAGCCGCCGGTCTTCTCCGCGATCGCGCGGAGGGTGGCCTCGTCGAGCTTCGACTTCACGAAGTCGCCGTGCTCGTCCCGCACGAAGCCCGTGCCGCCGTCGGCCCGGGGCATCGGCACGAGTTCGCCCGCCGGGCTCCCGACGCCGACCGTGTAGACCTTGACGCCGGCCTTGCCGATCCGCTCGGCCGCGGCGACGGCCCCGCCGCCCAGGTCCTCGCCGTCGCTGAAGACGACCAGCAGCTTCACGTTGCGCCCCTCGGTGCGGAGCGCCTCCTCGGCGACCGTCAGCGCGCTCGCGAGGTCGCTGCCGGGCGTCTCGACGATGCCGGGCGTGAGCGCGGCCAGCGACTCGAGGAACGCCGTCCGGTCGAGCGTGAGCGGGCACTGCAGGAAGGCGCTGCCGGCGAACGCGATCAGCCCGAGCCGGTCGCCTTCGAGTCCGTCGGCGAGGTCGGTGATCGCGAGCTTCGCCCGCGTCAGGCGGTCGGGCACGACGTCGCGCGCGAGCATGCTCTTCGAGACGTCGACCGCGATCAGGACGTCGATCCCGCGCCGCCGGGACTCCTCCCACTCGACGCCGACCAGCGGGCGGGCGAGGGCCGCGAACAGGAGCCCGATCGAACCGAGGAGGAGGGCGCGCTTCGCGAGCCGCCGCTGCGGCGAGAGGCTCGCGGTGAGCGCGGGCGCGAGTCGCGCCGACACGAAGCGCGCGAGGGCGGCCTCGCGGCGCGCGTCCCATCGCCGGAGCCACGCCCAGGCGAGGGCCACGACGGCGGCGCCGAGCGCGAGCCAGGGAGGATGGGCGAAGCTCACGGGAGACTTCTCCTCGCCCCGCCGGTTCGCCACGTCTCGATCCCGAGCAGGGCCAGCGCCCCCAGGATCGCCCACGGGAAGAGGTCGCGGTACTCCTCGAAGTGCTTCATCGTCTCTTCGGTCTTCTCGAGACGGTCGATCTCCTCGTAGATGCGCCGCAGCGAGTCGGTGTCGGTCGCACGGAAGAACTGGGCGCCGGTGGTCTCGGCGACCTTGCGCAGGGTGTCCTCGTCGACGTCGACCGGCGTCATCACGACGCGCTGGCGCCCGAAGCGGTCGGTGACGGGCATCGGTGCTTCGCCGCGGGTGCCGGCCGCGATCGTGTAGACGCGGACGCCGAGGGCGCGCGCCGCGTCGGCTGCCGTGAGCGGGGAGACCTTGCCGGCGTTGTTCACTCCGTCGGTCAGCAGGATGACGACGCGCGACCGGGCGTTGCGGTCGCGGAGCCGGTTCACGCTCGACGCGATGCCCGAGCCGATCGCGGTGCCGTCCTCGACGAGCCCGATCCGGAGCCGCTCGAGCCCGCTCGTGAGCCAGTCGTGGTCGAGGGTGAGCGGGGAGACGAGGTAGGGGCGCCCCGCGAAGGCGACCAGCCCGAGGCGATCGTTCGGGCGGTCGGCGACGAAGTCCTCGACCACCTTCTTCACCGCGTCGAGCCGGCTCGTCGACTTGCCGTCGGCCTGGAAGTCGAGCGCCGCCATCGAGCCGGAGACGTCGATCGCGAGCACGATGTCGATGCCGCTCGCCTCGACGTCGGCAGTCCCGAGCCCCTGCTGGGGGCGGGCGAGCGCCACGACGAGGAGCCCGAGCGCGCCGAGTCGGAGCGCGGTGGCGAGGCCGCCCCGGTGCGAGGGTGCGAGCTCGCGGGCGACCCGGCGCGCGATCTCGACCGACGGGAAGGTGACCGCGGGGGCGGGACCGCTGCGGCCGCGCAGCCACGCGAGCAGCGGCAGGAGCGCCAGCAGCCACAGCGCCTGGGGATCGGCGAAGCGCATCAGGGCGCTTCCTTTTCCGCGACCGCCACGGGCCTCCCGCTCTCGACGAAGCGTCGCGCGCTCCCGAGCATCGCCTCCATCTCGTCGGGCCCGAGCGGCAGGCGCGCGAACTTCGCGAGGTCGCAGTGCGACAGGAAGTCCGAGAGGAGGTCCCGGTGCTCTGCGAGCGCGGGCGCGCGCTCCCGCAGGAGGTCGCCGATGAACTCCTCGGTGGTCCGGCGCGCCGCGCGCAGCCCGAACCGCGCTTCCACGTATTGTCGGACGGCGTCGGAGACGGCGCCGCCGAACTCGCGCGCCCGCCCCGGCTCCATGAGCGAACGCGCCCGATCGAGGCGGGCGAGCGCCACGTCCTCGGCGCTCGGTGCCGCGACGGCCGCCGCCGGCCGCCGTCGCCAGCGCACCAAGGCCCAGGCTGCCGCCGCGAGCAGGAGGAGCCCCGCCGCGATCGCGGCGGGCCAGAGCCAGGCGGGGACGATGTCGATCGGGCCCCGGATGTCGCGGATGTCGTCCGGGTTCATCAGCGCTGGCGCGCGGCCCGCTGTCGGAAGAACCGCAGCAGCGCGGGCATGTAGGAGACGGCGGTGTCGAGCTCGAGCGTGTCGAGCCCCGCGCCGCGCAGGCGATGGAGGAGCGCGGAGCGCCGATCGGCCGCGGCTCGAGCCCAGGCCTCTCTCGCCGCCGGATCCGAGGTGTCGA
>JAGWVP010000451.1 GCA_018970825.1 bacterium
ATGAACGGCATCGACGCGGTCGCGATCGCGACAGGCAACGACTGGCGGGCGCTCGAAGCCGGCGCACACGCCTTCGCGGCGCGCGGCGGATCCTACGGCGCGCTCTCGACCTGGCGGGTCGAGGACGGCGGGCTGGTCGGCAGGATCGAACTGCCACTCGCCGTCGGCACGGTCGGTGCGACCGTCGACGGGAACCCGCGGGTACGACTCGCGCTGAAGCTCCTCGGCACGAGCAGCGCACGGGATCTCGCCGAAGTCTGCGCCGCGGTCGGACTCGCGCAGAACTTCGCCGCCCTGCGCGCGCTCGCGACCGAGGGCATCCAGAAGGGGCACATGGCGCGGCACGCGCGTGCCGTGGCCACCGCCGCCGGGGTTCCGCCCGACGCGGTCGAGGAGATCGCCGGCCGACTCGTCGCGCTCGGCGAGGTGAAGGTCGAGACCGCGCGCCGCCTCTGGGGCGAACGCGGCGAGGCGAAGTGACGGCCCCGTCGGGGCGCGCGGGCGTCCTCTCGACCGCGCGCGGCGAGGCGGGCGGCAAGCTGATCCTCCTCGGCGAGCACGCCGTCGTCCACGGGCAGCCCGCGATCGCGGCGGGGATCTCCGCGGGCACCCGCATCGAGGTGTCGCCGGCCCCCGGCGGTCGGCGGACGGTCGGTGGCGCCGATCCGGTCGATCCGCGGCTCGTCCGCGCGATCGCGATCGCGGCGGAGGGTCTCGGCCTGCCGGAGGGGCAGGGCTTCGACCTCGCGATCGAGGGCGACCTGCCCGACGCGGTCGGCCTCGGCAGTTCCGCTTCGCTCTCGGTCGCGTTGACGCGCGCACTCGCCGGGGCTGCGGGCACGAGGCTTCCGTCCGGGAAGGTGGCCGACATCGCCCACGCGATCGAGGGGGCGTTCCACGGCACCCCCTCGGGCGTGGACGTGACGGCGGTACTCCACGGGGACCTCGGCTGGTACGAGGTCGGACCCCCACGACGCTGGGAGTCCATCGTCCCGTCGAGGCCGCTCGAACTGGTGGTCGTCGTGGCGGATGCCCGGCACGACACCGGTCGCACGGTCGGGTCGCTTCGGGAGCGTGCCGCGACGAGCCCCGGGCTCTACCGTCCGCTCTTCGACGCGATCGGCAGCCTCGTGCGGGAGTCGCGCTCGGCGATCGAGCGGGGCGACGCGGCGCGCCTCGGCGAGGCGATGACCCTCGACCACGGTCTGCTCCGGACCCTCGGGGTTTCGACGCCTGCCCTCGATGCGGCCGTGACGGAGGCGATGGCGCTGGGTGCTCTCGGTGCGAAGCTCACGGGGGGCGGGGGGGGAGGTGCGATCGTCGCGCTCGCGCCCGGCGAAGGGCGAACGCTCGCGGCACTTCTCGACCGCCCGGATCGCCCGGCCTTCGCGGTCCGGCTGCCCTCGGCCTGACGTTCCCGCGCCGCTCGAAGCGGGTGCGGATGCCGTCCCGGGGTCGACCGGGGGCTGCACCCTCGCTAGAGTCCGCCCGTGGCCGAAGCGAATCCAGGGGCGGGTGCAGGCGTTCGGCGGTGGATTTGCGTCCTCGGGGCGGGGCTCTCGCTCCTGCTCGCGTGGCAGGGCATCCGTACCGGGGAGTGGCGAGCGGTCGTCGTCAGCGAGGTGCAGGTGCTCGTGGTCGCCGCTGCAGCATGGATCGGATTTCGCTGACCTGCAGGAACGGGATCACCCGGCCGGCTGTCGCACGGCGAGGTCGTCCATGCGGCGGGCGAGTTCGAAGTCGAGTTCGGTCAGACCTCCGGCGTCGTGGGTCACGAGTTCGACCCGCACCCTCCCGTACACGTTGCTCCATTCCGGGTGGTGATTCATCGACTCGGCGACCAGCGCCACGCTCGACATGAACCCGAAGGCCGACACGAAATCGGCGAAGCGGAATTCGCGGCAGAGTTTGCCGCCGACGAACTTCCATTCCGGACTCTCGACGAGAAATCTCTCGACGCTCTCCACGCCCACGGGCTGCCTCGGCATGCGCGGTCACCTCCGTGCCGAAGCGTAGCCTCCCGGCGACACCGGGGCCCGAAGCCCCGGCCCGGAGCTCGCGCCGCCGCGGGCCGAGTCGATGCTGCGGTGGCGCCTGCGGATCGCGACCTGGCGCGCGGGCGGCTCGAATTTCGGGGCGCGCCTGCCCGACGAGGCTTCGTGGCGGCTTTCCGGGCGGTCTGCTACCCGCGTAACCAAGCGAAACGACGAAGAAAGAGAGATCAACACCCCGATGTCATCCAGTTCCGAGCAGCCGCCCGAGACCCCGGCGGCCGACGCCCCCGAACGCGTTCCCTTCTCCGACCTCGACCTCCCCGAGGAGGTTCGGGCGGGAATCTCGAAGGCGGGCTTCACCCACTGCACCCCGATCCAGGGAAAAGTCCTGCCGCTCTCGCTCGCGGGCCGAGACGTCGCGGGCCAGGCCCAGACCGGCACCGGCAAGACCGCGGCCTTCCTGATCTCGGTCTTCACCCGGCTCCTGCGCTTCGGCACCCCCCGGCGCGCGGCGCACCCCCGGGCGCTCGTCATCGCGCCGACTCGCGAACTGGCCGTCCAGATCGCGAAGGACGCGGAGCTGCTCGACGCCGCCGGCATGGGACTCGTGGTCCAGGCCGTCTACGGCGGTGTCGACTACAAGAAGCAGCGCGAAAACCTGACGCAGGACTGCGACATCCTCGTCGGAACGCCCGGGCGCCTGATCGACTACCTGAAGCAGCGTGTCTACGATCTCGACGCGGTGGAAATCCTCGTCATCGACGAGGCCGACCGCATGTTCGACATGGGGTTCATCAAGGACCTCCGGTTCCTGCTGCGGCGCTGCCCGCCCGTCGAGAAGCGCCAGTCGATGCTGTTCTCGGCGACGCTCTCGCACGACGTGCAGGAGCTCGCGTTCATGTTCATGAACGACGCGATCCGGCTCGAGGTGAAACCGGAGCAGGTCACGGCCGAGGGCGTCGAGCACCACCTCTTCCACGTCGGGAAGCACGAGAAGGTCCCGTTCCTCTTCGGACTGCTGCGCGCGGAGACCGGCGGCCGCACGATCGTGTTCGTGAACATGCGGCGCACCGCGGATCACCTCTGTCGCACCTTTGCCGCCAACGGCCTCGCGGCCGAGCAGATCACCGGCGACATCGACCAGCGCAAGCGGCTCAAGATCCTCGAGGACTTCAAGGAGGGGCGGCTGCCGATCCTGATCGCGACCGACGTCGCGTCGCGCGGGCTGCACATCGAGGGCGTGACCCACGTCATCAACTACGACCTCCCGCTCGACCCGGAGGACTACGTCCACCGCGTCGGTCGCACGGCCCGCGCCGGCGCGAGCGGCA
>JAGWVP010000452.1 GCA_018970825.1 bacterium
CAGGATCCACCACGCGAGCTCCTGCCAGCCGCGCACGGTGAAGCGCATCAGGATCGCGCCGCCGCGGAGTTCGGTGAAGCTCTGCGTCGGGTGGATCGTGCGCTCGGGAATCTGCTCGGCCGCCCGCCCCCGCAGCCGCAGGACCACTTCGGTCGGGGAGCCCGACCAGATGCCGAAGGTCCCCTCGGTGTGCCGCGCGGGATCGAAGTCGGATGGGAGGGAGAAGCGCTCGCCGGCCCGCTCGACCGACTCGATCCGGTCGATCGCGAGCCAGATGAGCCTCTTCGGGTGCCGGCTCGACTTGCCCAGCAGGTAGAGCCCGTCGCGGTAGAGCACGAAGGTCCACGGCTCGAAGACGTGGGGGTGGACCTTCTTCTCGGCGTTCCTGTACCGCAGTCGCAGCACCTCCTGGCGCAGGACCGCCCGCATGAGGGTGCCGAGGCTCTCGTCGAGGCGCTCGTAGTTCTTCGCGGCGAACGGGATGTAGAAGAACTTGCGCTCGATCGACTGCAGGGCCTCGCGCGTCTTCCTCGGCAGCTGCCGCTTGACGCGGTCCCAGACGTCGTCGGCGCCGTCGCCGACCACGGTGCCGCGCAGCGAGCGGAGCGCCGTCGACGCGAAGAAGATCGACGCGGCCTGGAACTCGGTCGAGTCGAGCCCCGCCTCCTCCGCGCGCATGCGGATCGTCGTGCGGCCGCCGGACTTCACGACCTCGACGAGCGGCAGCCCGTCCTGCCCGTAGACCGACTTGACGAGCACGTCCGCGTAGCGCTTCGCCGTCTTCGGCGAGACGCTCATCTCCTCGGCGATCGCCCCGAGCTCGCGCCCCCGCGGCGTCTGCACGAGGATGCTGAAGAGGCGAACCATGCGACTCGCGGCGCCGTAGGTCGGCTGGCGCGACTTCGTCCGTGCGGTGCGGGCCATCGCGCCGTCTTGCACGGGGAGCGAGCCGCGGCAAGGGCGATCCCCACGCGAACAGATTCTGCGCCTTGCGGCCGGCACGGCGCTCCTCGACTCGCGGCCCGGGCGACCGAGGCCCGGCGACCCGCTTGCCGCGCGGCGCACCCTCCCGCTACGGTCCCCGACGTCTCGGCCGGGCGGTTCCGCCCCGGCCGCCGGGGAGGAACCGATGGGAATCGCCTACGTCATCGACGCCGTGCGCACGCCGCGCGGCAAGGGCAAGAAGGACGGCGCGCTCGCGCAGACGCACCCGCAGGAGCTGCTCGCGACCGCGCTGAACGGGCTGCGGCGCTCGGGCGCGAACCTCGAGGACGTCGAGGACGTGGTCGCCGGCGTGGTCCAGCAGACCGGCGAGCAGGGCGCGTGCATCGGGCGCATGGCGACGCTCGCGGCCGGCTGGCCGAACGTCGTGAGCGGCGTGTCGCTCAACCGCTTCTGCGGCTCGGGACTCCAGGCGGTGAACTTCGCCGCGATGGGTGTCGCGAGCGGCATGCAGGACCTGGTCGTCGGCGGCGGCGTCGAGTCGATGTCGCGCATCCCGATGGGCTCGGACAAGGGCGGCATCGACGGCAACAACCCGCACCTGATCGAGCTCCACCCGATCGTCCCGCAGGGCATCTCGGCCGACCTGATCGCGACGCTCGAGGGCATCAGCCGCGAGGAGTGCGACCGCTTCGCCTGGGAGAGCCAGCAGAAGTGCCAGCGCGCGGTCGCCGAGGGACGGTTCGGAAAGAGCATCGTCCCGGTGAAGGACTTCGACGGCCGGGTGCTGCTCGAGAAGGACGAGTACCCGCGCCCGGAGACGACGCTCGAGGGCCTGGGCCAGCTGAAGCCTTCGTTCCTCGCGGCGGCGGGCTTCGTGCCCGAGGGCGGCGACGGACTCTCGCTCGACCAGCGCGCGAAGAAGCGGTACCCGCAGGTCGCGCAGCTGAACCACGTCCACACCGCCGGCAATTCGTCGGGCATCGTGGACGGGGCGTCCGCGGTGCTGCTCGCCTCCGAGCGCTACGTGAAGGCCCACGGGCTCAAGCCGCGCGCGAAGATCGTCGCCACCGCGACGATCGGCGCCGAGCCCGTCATCATGCTGACGGCGCCCGGCCCCGCGACCGAGCGCGCGCTCGGCAAGGCCGGCATGAAGATCGGCGACATCGACCTCTTCGAGATCAACGAGGCGTTCGCGGTCGTCCCGCTGAAGACGATGCGCGATCTCGGGATTCCCGAGGACAAGGTGAACGTGAACGGCGGCGCGATCGCGCTCGGCCACCCGCTCGGTGCGACCGGCGGCATGCTGCTCGGCACGATCCTCGACGAGCTCGAGCGACGCGACAAGACGACCGGCCTCGTCACGTTGTGCATCGGCGGCGGGATGGGGATCGCGACGATCGTCGAGAGGGTCTGACGGAGCCGCGCGGGTCCGGCCCCCGGGCCGGACCCGCGCGCGTCGGCTCAGGTGCGGACCACCTGCTCGAGCAGGTCGATGCGCGGCCGGTCGTCCCCGCCTCGGGGGTGGACCGGAAGCGCTCCCAGCCCGGGCACGGCGGCGACGATCTCGTCCCTCCGTTCCCGGCTCGCGCAGACCACGAGGTCGAGCGACGCGGCCGCGCGGCGAACCGCCTCGATGCGCCCGGCGTCGAGCGGGACGTCGCCGAGCAGCAGCACGACCCTTGCCCCGGACGCTCGCGGCTCCCGGATCGAGTCCGGGAGCCGCACGTCGCAGGCCGAGGGGCCGACGAGCACGAGCAGCGTCGTGCGACGACCGTCGCGCCGATGCCCGCCGATCTCCTGCACGGAGCGCAGGACGCCGCTCTCCAGCACGGGGCTGCCGGCGATCCCCTCGAACAGGAGGGTCGCGAGTTCGGTGTCGGCGCGTCCGGCTTCCGGCGGCACGATCCACCAGGCCTGCCGACCGAGGATCGCGCTCCGGAGGTGCCCGAGCATTCGCCTCCAGAGCGGACGCTCGCCGGCCTCGCGCCGCGAGCGGGCCTCGATCTCGACGAGTCTCGTCAGGTCGGGCGGCGACACCGGCCCGCCCCCCTCGCCGACGTCGGGAAGCGGCTCGCGGAAGAGACCGTCTCGCAGTCCGTGCCGCAGGGCGATCCGCCGGTTGCCTTCCTCGTGGCGCGCCAGAAGCTCGATCCGTTCTCCCGGCGAGAGCCACGCCGCGATCCCCGACGGGCCCGACGACCCGCGCTCGTGGAACGCGGCCTCGAGCACCCGCGAGCGGTCGAGCACGTCCCTCCCCCGCGCGCTCCTCCGGTTCAGGCAGCGGACGTACTCGACGTGGTCCCGCGAGGGAGTGGCGTTGAAGGCATGCCGGTCTTCGGGAAACGGCTCCGGGTTCGG
>JAGWVP010000453.1 GCA_018970825.1 bacterium
GCGAGCACGACGACGTGCGCGCGCTGGCGGCGCTCGACGCCCTCGGCGTCCCAGTAGATCACGCCGTCGGCGAGCCCGTCGGCGCCGACCGTGATCTCGCGCACGCGACAGCCGGTCTCGAGCCGCACGCCGCCGCCGCGCAGGGCGACCGGCCAGTAGGTCACGTCGGTGCTGGACTTCGCCCCCTGCGCGCAGCCCGCGAGGCAGGTGCCCGCGTTGATGCACGGCGCGCGGCCTTCCCACGGCTCGCTGATGATCGCGCTGTCCGACGGCCACCAGTGCCAGCCGAGCCGGTTGAAGCCGCGCGCCATCGTCTCGCCGAGCCTGCCCATCGGCAGCGGCGGCAGCGGCGGGACCTTGGCCGGGTCCGAGGGGTAGGCGGGGTCGCCGGCGAGGCCCGAGACGCCGGTCATGCGCTCGTTCAGGTCGTAGAAAGGCGCGAGCGTGCGGTAGTCGAGCGGCCAGTCGGCGCCCACGCCGTCCAGCGAGCGGGCGCGGAAGTCCGACGGGTGCAGCCGCGGAAAGTGCCCGGCGAACAGGATCGTGCTGCCGCCGACCGCGTTGAAGTTCGACACCGCGATCGGCGAGGCGGCGTCGTTCACCGGGTAGTCGGCGGGGCGCTTGCGGTCGTTCGGCGACAGCCCGAAGTCGGCCAGGCGGCGGAGCTCCCAGGCGACCTCGTTGCTCGGGTACTCCTCCTGTTTCATCCAGCCGCCCTGCTCGAGGCAGAGCACGTCGAGCTTCGAGCCGGCGAGGCTCCATGCGAGGGCCGCGCCCGAGGCGCCGGCCCCCACGATGAGCACGTCCACGATCCTCTCCGACATGGCTCCGTCCGCTTCCCGCGGCCCGAACCCGCCCGCGCGTCGGCGGATCGAGGCGGCCGCGGCCCCCGATCAAACACGAGCCGGCCCCCGGAAGCCAGAGCCGCGCCCCTCGTTGCGGCCTCACGGGGGCGCCTCTATTCAAGGAGGGCGAGCGCCCCGTGACCCACCTCCCCCGCACCGACCCGAGCGACGCGCCGGCGGACGGCCGCGCGAACGCGCGCCCGGCGCCGCGCCAGGGCGGGGCCCGGGACCGCCGAGGCACGATTCCCGACCGTCCCTCGTGGAGCGCGGGCCCGCTCGGCGCCCTGCTCGAGCGCGCGGTGGAGGCCGCGGGAGTCGTCGCACCGTCGTACCTGCGCGCGATCGACGAGGAGATCGCCTCGAAACTCGCGGCCGCCCCGATGGACCTGAACGAGTACGGCTACGACCCGTGGGGCTTCCAGGCCGACGTCGCGCGCCGTGCGCTCGTCCTCGGCACGCTGCTCTACCGGCACTGGTTCCGGGTCGAGACCCGCGGCATCGAGAACCTTCCCGAGGGGCGCATGCTGCTCATCTCGAACCACGCGGGGCAGATCGCGCTCGACGGCGCGATGATCGCGACCGCCTGCGTGCTCGAGGGCAGGCCGCCGCGCCTGCCGCGTGCGATGGGCGAGTACTGGCTGCCGACCCTGCCCTTCTTCAACGTGCTCATGGTGCGCATGGGCAGCGTGGTGGGCACCCCGCGCAACTGCGTCGACCTGCTCGAGCGCGGCGAGGCCGTGCTCGCCTTCCCCGAGGGCGTACGCGGCATGAACAAGAGCTTCACGGAGCGCTACCGTCTCATGCACTTCGGCCACGGCTTCATGCGACTCGCGCTGCAGACCGGGACGCCGATCGTGCCGGTCACGGTCGTCGGATCCGAGGAGCAGATGCCGTCGCTCGGCAATTTCCGGCCGCTCGCGCGACTGCTCGGCATGCCGGCCTTCCCGCTCGTCCTGACCCCGATCCCGTTGCCCACGCGCTACCACGTCCGCTTCGGGGAGCCGATGCGCTTCGAGGGCAACCCGGCCGACGAGGACGCGGTCGTGGGCGAGAAGGTGCGCCGGGTGAAAGCGCGGATCCGGGAGATGCTCGACGAGGGACTCCGCACGCGCACGGGCATCTTCGCCTGATGCCTCGTCCCGGGACGAGACGACGGACGGCCCTCTCGAGTCCGGGGTGACGGCGTGTTCCGCGATCGAGACCTGCCGCTGCGCCTGGTCGCGGCCTGCCTGCCGCCGAGGCTCGGCTACGCGCTGACCCGGGTCGCGACGCCGCTCCTCGGCGGCGAACGCCTGCGCGGCGTCGAGCGCGTGGTCCGCACGCACGCGGCCGAGTTCCTCGGCGACCACCCGCTCGCCGAAGAAACCGGTCGACGCTTCGCGGGCTCGATCGCCTGCGACGACCTCGACGGAGTCACCGCGCGACTGTGGCCGCGCGCGCTGCGCCGAGCGAGCCTGCGCGTCGAGGGCGAGGAGAACCTGCCGCCGCCGGGCCGCGCGGTCTTCGCCACGTTCCACGTCGGGGGCGGGTTCCGCGTCTACGACGCACTGCTGGAGCGCGGCTTCCGCCCGGCGGTGCTCGCAGCACCGCCGGCCCCCGGCGGCAACCTCTACCGGCGAGCGATCGACCGCGCCCGCTTCTCGTACCTGCGCCGCGTGCTCGGCGACGGCGTGCTGCCGGTCGGCCCGCACGCCGGGAGGGAGACGGTGCGAAGCCCGGCTCCGCACCTCGCCTCGGGCGGGGCCGTGATCGCCGTGCTCGACGTGTCGCCTGCGGCCCTCGGCCTGCGCGACGCGCTCGCGACCCGTCTCCTCGGGCGCAGGGTGGAGCTGCCGGCGGGCGCGCTGCGACTCGCCGCGGGCGCCGGCGTACCCGTGGTCCCCTTCGATGCACGCATCGAACGAGGGCGCCGCGTGATCCGCTTCCACCCCCGGATCGAGTCGCGCGACCCGCAGGCCCTGCTCGACGGGGTGGTCGCCGCGATGGAACACGGGATCCGCGAGCGCCCGTGGGACTGGCAGGGGTGGATCGACGTCCACGCCCTGCTCGGCTCGCCCGCGGAGGCCGCGGGCCCCGCCTCGACCACCGGCCCGGCGATCGTCGTGCCGATCCACGACGCGGCCGACGACGTCCGCCGGTGCGTCGAGTCGGTCCTCGCGCACGCGCCCGCCGACGCGGCGATCCTGCTCGTCGACGACGCGAGCCGGGACGGGAACCTGCGCGCGTGGCTCGACGGGCTCGCCGCACGCGACGCGCGGGTGCGCCTGCTGCGAAACCCGGAGAACCGGGGCTTCGTCGCGTCCGCGAACCGGGGCTTCGCCGCGGCCGACGGTCGCGACGTGCTGCTCCTGAACAGCGACACGATCGTGCCGGCGGGCTTCGTCGAGCGGCTGCGGGCCGCGGCGCGCGCGACGCCCTCGACCGGCCTCGCGACGCCGTTCACGAACTCCGGGG
>JAGWVP010000454.1 GCA_018970825.1 bacterium
TCATCAAGGGGATGGGCGAACTCCACCTCGAGATCATCGTCGACCGCCTGCTCCGCGAGTTCAAGGTCGATGCGAACGTCGGCAAGCCGCAGGTCGCGTTCCGCGAAACGGTTCGCAAGACGGTCAACAACGAGCACAAGTTCGTCCGCCAGACCGGCGGTCGCGGCCAGTACGGCCACGTCCTGCTGCGGATCGAGCCTCGCGAGCCCGGCAGCGGCTTCGAGTTCAAGGACGAGGTGAAGGGCGGCACGGTTCCGCGCGAGTACATCCCGGCCGTCGAGAAGGGCGTCCGCGAAGCACTCGATTCGGGCGTGCTCGCCGGGTACCCGGTCGTCGACGTCGCCGTCGCCCTCTACGACGGGTCCTACCACGAGGTCGACTCCTCCGAGATGGCGTTCAAGATCGCGGCCTCGATCTGCTTCAAGGAGGCCTGCCAGAAGGCGTCGCCGGTCATCCTCGAGCCCATCATGGGCGTCGAGGTGGTCGTGCCCGAGGAGTTCATGGGCGACGTGATCGGCAACCTGAGCGGGCGTCGAGGCAAGATCCAGGGCATGGAGCCCCGGGGCGGCGCGCAGGTGATCGCCGCCGAGGTGCCCCTCAAGGAAATGTTCGGGTACGCGACCGAGCTGCGGTCGATGACCCAGGGACGCGCCACCTACACGATGCAGTTCGCGCACTACGAGCCGGTGCCGGCCGCGATCTCCCAGGAGATCGCCGCCAAGGCCGTCGGGGCCTGACGGGAGCCGGTCGGCAGATCCTGCGAAGATCCGGGAACGAGAGAAGGGACAACGGGCCGGGGCGGATCCCGGCGCACGGGGAGAGATTCCAATGGCGAAGGCAAAGTTCGAGCGCACCAAGCCGCACGTGAACGTCGGCACGATCGGTCACATCGACCACGGGAAGACCACGCTCACCGCGGCGATCACCAAGGTCCAGGCGTCGAAGAAGCTCGGCAGCTACATCGCGTTCGACCAGATCGACAAGGCGCCCGAGGAGCGCGAGCGCGGCATCACGATCGCGACCGCGCACGTCGAGTACGAGACGCCGAACCGGCACTACGCCCACGTCGACTGCCCCGGCCACGCCGACTACATCAAGAACATGATCACGGGCGCCGCCCAGATGGACGGCGCGATCCTCGTGGTCGCCGCGACCGACGGCCCGATGCCGCAGACCCGCGAGCACATCCTGCTCGCCCGCCAGGTCGGCGTGCCCCGGATCGTCGTCTTCATGAACAAGGTCGACGCGGTCGAGGACGCCGAACTGCTCGACCTGGTCGAGCTCGAGGTCCGCGAGCTCCTCTCCAAGTACGAGTTCCCCGGCGAGGAGATCCCGATCATCCGCGGCAGCGCGCTGAAGGCGCTCGAGGGCGACAAGAGCGACATCGGCGAGCCGGCCATCGACAAGCTGATGGAGGCGGTCGACACCTACATCCCCGAGCCGGTCCGCGCGGTCGACTCTCCCTTCCTGATGCCGGTCGAGGACGTGTTCTCGATCTCCGGCCGCGGTACGGTCGCGACCGGCCGCGTCGAGAAGGGCAAGGTCAAGGTCGGCGAGGAAATCGAGATCGTCGGCATCCGCCCGACCCAGAAGACGACCGTCACCGGCGTCGAGATGTTCCGCAAGCTGCTCGACGAGGGGCAGGCGGGCGACAACATCGGGGCCCTGCTCCGCGGCGTGAAGCGCGAGGACATCGAGCGCGGCCAGGTGCTCGCGAAGCCCGGGTCGATCACGCCCCACACGCACTACGAGGCGCAGATCTACGTCCTGACCAAGGAGGAGGGCGGCCGCCACACGCCCTTCTTCAACGGCTACCGCCCGCAGTTCTACTTCCGCACGACCGACGTGACCGGCGTCATGACGCTGCCCGAGGGCACCGAGATGGTCATGCCGGGCGACAGCGTGAAGGTGACCGTCAAGCTCATCACCCCGATCGCCATGGACGAGGGGCTCCGCTTCGCGATTCGCGAGGGCGGCCGCACCGTCGGCGCGGGCGTGGTCGGCAAGATCATCGAGTGATCCGGGAATCATGAACGACAAGATCCGCATCCGCCTGAAGGCGTACGACGCCCGGCTGCTCGACCAGTCGGTTCGAGAGCTCGTCGACACCGTGCGTCGCACGGGTGGGCGGCTCGCCGGGCCGATCCCGCTGCCGACGCGCATCGAGCGCTTCACGGTGAACCGCTCGCCGCACGTCGACAAGAAGTCGCGGGAGCACTTCGAGATCCGGACGCACAAGCGGCTTCTCGACATCCTCGACCCGACCCAGCAGACGATCGACGCTCTCGGAAAGCTCGATCTCGCGGCCGGCGTGGACGTCGAGATCAAGCTGCAGTGATCCGGGAACCCGACTCCGAGGTACGATTCAATGTCTGACAACGACGCCACGGCAAGCGAGGTCCCCGCGAGCAAGCGGCTCGGGCTCCTCGGCAGGAAGGTGGGAATGACCCAACTCCTGCTCGCCGACGGCCGATCGGTCCCGGTCACCGTGATCCAGGCCGGGCCCTGCACGGTCCTGCAGCGCAAGACCGCCGAGAAGGACGGCTACGCGGCCGTCCAGGTGGGCTTCGACCCGAGCAAGCCGAGCCGCGAGAACAAGGCGGCCGTCGGGCACGCGGCTCGCGCGGGCAAGGGGACCTTCAACGCGATCATGGAGTTCCACGGCGGCGACGACCTCGAGGTCGGGGCCGCGATCGCGGTCGGCGACCTGTTCCACGACGGTGACCGCGTCCACGTGACCGGCACGACCAAGGGCCGGGGGTACGCGGGCGTGATCAAGCGCCACCGCTTCAGCGGGTTCCCGGGCAGCCACGGCACCCACGAGTACTTCCGCCACGGCGGCTCGATCGGAAACCGGTCGTACCCGGGGCGCGTGTTCAAGGGCAAGCGCATGGCCGGGCGTTACGGAAACGATCGCGTGACCACGCGGAACCTCGTCGTGGTCCAGGTGCGTGGCGAGCAGAACCTCCTGCTCGTCCGCGGAGCGGTGGCCGGACCGCGCGGCGGCTACGTCGTCGTCCGTCCGGCGGCCGGGTGAGTGGCGTCATGAGCGAGAGACGCAGGAAGACCCCGGAGGCGGCACCGACGTTGCGTGCCACGGTCCGCTCGATGAGCGGATCGTCGGCCGGCGAGATCGAGTTGCCGGCTTCCTTTCACGAGCGCAAGCGCGGCCACCTCGTCTACGAGGCGGTCCAGAGCCAGCTGGCGAGCCGGCGAGCCGGCACCCACGCCACCAAGACCCGTGGCATGGTCTCGGGCGGCGGCAAGAAGCCGTTCAAGCAGAAGGGCACGGGCAACGC
>JAGWVP010000455.1 GCA_018970825.1 bacterium
TGTCGGCGTCCGAGGGCTTCACGACCGGGGCCGGGACGTCGCCCTGGAGCACCTCGTCGCCCTCGGGGGTGCGGATGCTCACTGCCGCGGCACGCGGGTCGAAGCCGAGCAGGCTTTCCTTGCCGGCCTTCGGCTGGGTGCTGAACTTCGCCTTCGCGGCTCCGCCGCGGTTGGTCTGCAGCGTGCCGACCTTCACGCCCTTCACGACGACGTCGAAGGCAGCCGACTGCGGGAGTTTGCTCGCCTGGACCTGGAAGCGGGCCCGCGAACCACCCTTGCCCTGGAACACCACCTTGCCCTTCGCCCCGGGCGCGACGAGCGTCGGCTTCAGGTCACCCTTCGAGGACGAGCCCGCGTGGGCCGTGGTCCCGAGTCCGATCGTCGCGAATGCGGCGAGCGCCGCGGCAAGAGATCGCATCTTCGTCGCCATGGTTCCATTCCTCCGCTGCGTTGTCCCGGGCGAGCCTCGTGGCCTTGCCGGGCGACTGGCGGGAGTCTGGACCCTCCACGGTGCCCCCGCGCCCCGGGTTTTTCCTTAGGCCGGGGGCCGACCTGCGACAAGGCCCGAAGGCGTTCCCGAAGCCGGCCGAACCCCGGAGGGAACGCGCTAGGGCAGTTCGGTCACCCACCCCGAGGGCCGCTCCGTCCAGTCGCCCTCCGTGAAGAAGACGTCGGTCCCGAGCGACACCTGCGTGGTCATGAACGACGTCGTCGCCCCGGTGCAGTCGCCGTAGTAGTAGGCGTTGAAGCGCGTGACGGACGGGTTCCCCTTGTCCGGGTAGACGCGAACCTTCGAGAAGCCGCCCGCGGCGATCGAGGGACGGCTCTTGTAGATGTAGTGCCCCGGGTCCCCGCGGGGGACGAGGCTTCCCGCGGGCAGCGTCGCCGCGACGAGCGTCCCGCCGACGTTCGAGAGGAGGATCCGGAAGTCCTCGATCGCAGGGTCGTGCGCGACGCCGGAGACGAAGGCGCCGTTCAGCTGGTAGCGGCAGTAGCGCCCCTGGCGGCCGAACTTGATCGACGACGTGCAGAGGTGGTTGCACGCGTTCACGATCGCGCCGCAGGCGCACTGGGCGTCGAGGCAGTCGCTCTTGCAGTCGCCGTTGTTGTCGACCAGGTCGTAGCAGACCTCGGGACCCGAGCCGACGACGTCGGGGTGCTCGCAGACTCCCGAGACGCAGACGTCCTGCGTGCAGAAGATCCCGTCGCTCGCACACGCCGTCATGTCGGGCTGCTTGGAATCGCCGGGGCAGGTGGCGCTCGCACCGGTGCAGGCCTCGGCGACGTCGCACTCGTCGGTCGCGTCGCGGCACGTCGTGCCGGCGTTGCCGGCAGCGTGGGCGCAGGTCATGCCCGAGCAGAGGTCGGTCGTGCAGGGGTTCCCGTCGGTGGTGCAGGCGGTGCCGGCCGGCTTCGAGACGTCCGGCGGGCAGGCGGCTGCGCTTCCCGTGCAGTTCTCCGCGGCATCGCATTCGACGGCGGCGGCGCGACACTCGATCGTCGCGGCCGCGAAGGCGTCGTTCGGACACGCAATGCTCGATCCGGTACAGGCCTCGGCGACGTCGCAGACACCGGCCGAAGCGCGGCACGTGGTGCCCGCGTTCCCGGCTGGATGCTGGCAGGCATCCGCGGTCCCGTCGCACTGGTCGAGCGAACACGGGTTGCCGTCGCTGGTGCAGGACGTCCCGGAGGGGGACTTCGCGTCGCTCGGGCACGCGGCCGCACTCCCGGTGCAATTCTCGACGAGGTCGCACTCGCCCGCCAAGGCGCGGCAGACGGAGCTCGCCGCGAGGAAGGCGTCGGTCGGACAGGTCGTGCTCGACCCGGTGCAGGCCTCGGCGACGTCGCAGGTGCCGGCCACGGCGCGACACGTGGTGCCGGCGTTGCCCGCGGGATGCTGGCAGGCGACGGCCGTGCCGTCGCACTGGTCGAGGGAGCAGGGGTTTCCGTCGCTCGTGCATGCGGTGCCCGCCGGGATCCTCGCGTCGTTCGGGCAGTTGGCGGCCGACCCGGTGCAGGCCTCGACGGCGTCGCACTCGCCCGCCGCTGCGCGGCAGGTGGTGCCGGCCGTGACGAACGCGTCGTTCGGGCAGGTGGCGGCCGAGCCGGTGCAGGCCTCGGCGACGTCGCAGACCCCGGCCGAGGCACGACAGGTCGTGCCGGCTGCGACGAGCACGTCGTTCGGACAGGCGGCGGCCGACCCGGTGCAGGCCTCGGCGACGTCGCAGACGCCGGCCGAGGCGCGGCAGGTCGTGCCGGCCGTTACGAGCACGTCGTTCGGGCAGGTGATGCTCGAGCCGGTGCAGGCCTCGGCGACGTCGCAGGTTCCGGCGGCGGCGCGGCAGGTGGTCCCGGCGTTGCCGGCAGGATGCTGGCAGGCGACGCTCGTGCCGTTGCACTGGTCGAGGGAGCAGGGGTTGCCGTCGCTCGTGCAGGCCGTGCCCGCCGGGACCTTCGCGTCGGTGGGGCAGAGGGCGGCGCTCCCGGTGCAGGCCTCGGCAGCGTCGCACTCGCCAGCGGCCGCGCGGCACTCGGTGCCGGCCGAGACGAAGGCGTCCGTCGGGCAGTTGGCGGCCGACCCGGTGCAGGCCTCGGCGACGTCGCAGATCCCGGCCGTGGCCCGGCACTCGGTTCCCGCGACGACGAAAGCGTCCGTCGGACAGGCGGCAGCCGAGCCGGTGCAGTTCTCGGCGACGTCGCAGACGCCCGCCGAGGTCCTGCACACGACGCTCGCCGAGACGAAGGCATCGGTGGGGCAGGAGAGGCTCGAGCCGTCGCAGGCCTCGGCGACGTCGCAGACGCCCGCCGAACTCCTGCAGGTCGTGCCTGCGGGCTTCGCCGGGTGCGTGCAGGTCCCCGTGCCGTCGCAGACGTCGCTGCTGCAGCCCAGTCCGTCGTCGGTGCAGGGAGTGCCCGGGACGCTCTGGCAGGCGTCCGCGGTTTCGTTGCAGGTGAGCGGGCACTCGCCTCCGAGTCCGAAGCAGGGGTCGCCGGTGTGGATGTCGCAGGCGCCGGTCAGGCAGCTGTCGACTCCGTTGCAGTAGAGGCCGTCGTCGCAGGGCGTCGGACCGGTCGGCGGGGCACCGGAGATGCACAGGCCGACCTGGTCGCAGACGTCGTTCGCCGTGCAGGGGTTGTTGTCGCTGCAGGGGATGTTCGTTCCGCCGACGAACTGGCAGTTGAACTTGCAGCAGGAGCTCGCGAAGAAGCAGTTGCTGCCCGAGGTGCAGGTCGGCTGCGAGACGTCGCCGCCGATGTGCAGCGGGTAGCCGGCCGTGCCGGGATCACATTCCTCG
>JAGWVP010000456.1 GCA_018970825.1 bacterium
GCGGTCCGTCGCGTCGGCGGCCGGCCCGCGAACTACGCGGCGCTCGGCGGCAACCCGAGCGTCCGCAAGGCCCAGCGGCTCACGAAGCTCATCCTCTCGAAGCCCGGCGTGAAGCAGATCGCGGTCATGTCGAACGTGGTCTCGAATACCCGCGCCGACCTGGTCGCGCGCGGCGTCATCAAGGGCGTCATCGAGGCGGGGCTCGACCCCGCGAAGACCATCGCGATCTTCCGCGTCCCCGGCGCCTGGGAGGCCGACGCGGCGAAGATCCTCGAGAAGTACGGCGTCGAGTACTGCGACCGGACCGTCTCGATCAGCGAGGCCGCCAAGCGGGCGGTCGACAAGATCGGGCGCTGAGGGCTGCCATGGGAGTGCTGGTTCACGAGAACTTCGAATTCATCGTCCAGGGCATCACCGGGCGAGAGGCGCTGAACTTCACGCGCGAGTGCCTGCAGTACGGGTCGAAGATCGTCGGCGGCGTGACGCCCGGGCGCGGCGGCCGCGAGGTCTACGGGGTGCCGGTGTACGACACCGTCCGCGAGATCACCGCGAAGCGGAAGGTCGACGGCTCGGTCATCACGGTGCCGGCCGCATTCGCCGCCGACGCGGCGCTCGAGGCGATCGACGCCGGGATCAAGCTGCTCGTCATCATCACCGAGGGCATCCCGCGCCGCGACGCGAGCATGCTGATCGAGTACGCGACGCTCCACGGCGCGCGCGTGATCGGCCCGAACTGCCTCGGCGTCATCATCCCCGACGTCTGCCGCTTCGGCAGCCTGGGCGGCCCGGCGGTCGACTGCCGCAAAGCCTTCAAGCCCGGCATCGTCGGCGTCATGTCGCGCTCGGGCGGGATGACCACCGAGATCTGCAACGCGCTCTCGGCGGCGGGGCTCGGCGAGAGCACCGCGATCTCGGTCGGCGGCGACCCGGTCATCGGGTCGACGTACTCCGAGCTCATGCCGCTCTTCGAGGCGGACCCGGCGACCAAGGCGGTCGTGATCTACTCGGAGCCGGGCGGGTCGTCGGAGGCCGAGCTCGCGCGCTGGGCGAAGGAGAACAAGAGCCGGCTGCCGATCGTCGCGTTCGTCGCCGGCCGCTTCATGGACGAGATGCCCGGCATGAGCTTCGGCCACGCCGGCACCGTCGTCGACAAGAAGGTCGATTCGCCGGCCGACAAGATCCGCCGCATGCGCGAGGCGGGCATCTCGGTGGCCGACGACATCGGCGACATCCCGCGGCTCGTGAAGGAGCGTCTGGCGGGGGCAGGAGCCTGACCATGGCGATGTTCATCCGTGTCGACGTCGACCAGGCGGTGATCCGCAAGACGCCGGGACTCGCGGCGAAGCTCGCGGAGTCGTGCCCGGTCAAGATCTTCAAGGCGGCCGGGGACGGCGTGGACCTGGTCGAGGACGCCCTCGACGAGTGCACGCTGTGCGACCTGTGCATGCAGGCCTCGCCCGAGGGCGTGAAGGTCGTCAAGCTGTACGAGGGCTGAGCGGCCAGGGACCGGGACCTCCTGCGGTTTCGGGATCGCTTCGGGGCTCGCGGCGACGGAAGACGTCGAGCCGCCGAACGGAGCGAGGCGATGCCGGGACCGGACGAGAAGGGCGAATCCCACCTGCGCGGGGCGACGCGACTCGCGTTCGACGCGACGCTCGGGGTGGCGGGCCTGGTCGAGCAGTTGCATCGGACGATCCAGCTCGCCCCCTTTCCGGTCGGCGCCGTCTCGGAGGACGTCACCGTCGGCCTGACGGGCCTGGTCTACCGGGCCGTCCGCGGGGGCATCCGCATCACCGGGGCGGGGGTCGACTCGATCCTCGGGGGGCTGGACGGACACCTGCCCGAGGCGGAGGCGTCGCCGCTTCGGCAGGCGGTCGTCTCCGCGGCGAACGGCGTCTACGGCGATCACCTCGTGCGCACCGGCAACCCGCTCGCGATCGAGATGGGGCTCCGATCGAACGGGCGCGCGGTCGCCGTCGAGGATCCGGCGCGTTCGCTTGGGGATGCGGGCGCAGGGCCTCCGGGCCGCAAGCTCCTCCTGCTGGTGCACGGCCTGTGCATGAACGACCTGCAGTGGACCCGGGACGGATTCGATCACGGCCGCGCCCTCGCCGACGAGCTCGGCTACACGCCGCTCTACCTCCGGTACAACAGCGGCCTCGCGATCGCGGAGAACGGACGCCGGCTGGCGGAGCTCCTCGAGAGGCTCGTCGACCGCTGGCCGACCCCGCTCGAGCAGGTGACCATTCTCGGCCACAGCATGGGCGGGCTGGTCGCCCGTGCGGCCTGCGTGGTCGGAACCGAGAACGGGCACGGCTGGATGCGCCGCCTGCGCGACCTGGTGTTCCTCGGGACGCCGCATCTCGGCTCGCACGTCGCGCGAGGCGGCCTCGGGCTCGCCTACCTGATGGACCTGAGCCCGTACCTGGCGCCCTTCGCTCCGCTCGGGACGCGTCTCAGCGAGGGGCTCCGGGACCTCGATCACGGCACGATCACGGCCGACGGGCGTGGACTCGTGCCGCTCCCGACGGGCGTGCGATGCCACACCGTCGCCGCGACCCTCGGCGCGCGGCGGGGGTTCCTCGCGGACCGGCTCGTGGGCGACGGCCTGGTTCCGCTCGACAGCGCGCTCGGCAGGCACTCGGACCCGGCTCGCACGCTCGCGTTTCCCGACGACCACCGCTGGATCGGCTACGAAACGAGCCACCTGGACCTGCTGTGCAGGCCCGAGGTGCATGCGCGGGTGAGGGACTGGCTCGGAAGGGCGGCCTGAGCCGGATCCCGGCGTGAGCGGCGCTCTCGCGGCTCAGCCGCGGACGAACGAGACGAACTTGAACCGGCCGTCGACGTCGACGATCGAGCCGGTCCGGATCTCGACCTCCTCGCCGCGGTCGTCGCGGGCGACCACGATCAGCCGTCGGTGGGCGACGTGGTTCGCGAAGCGGCGCATGCCCTTGTCGAAGCGGAAGGCGACCCTCCGCAGCGGGCGACCCGCGTACCTGCGGAGCAGGTCGTTGCTCGAGTAGGTGCTGCGCGCATCGAGGTCCTGCCACCAGTAGCGACTCGCGACCTCGTCGAGTCGCTGGGGCGGCTCGCCCGGCGAGACGCTCCCGGGCACGATCAGGCCGCGGTACTCCGTCTCGGAGACGCGCATCGTCGACAGCGCCCCGCGGTCGCCCGCGGAGAGCGCGGAGAGGAAGCGGTCCACCAGGGCCTCGACGCTCGGCGAAGCATCCGCGAGCGGGGACTCGCCCGCTCCGGTCGCACCCCTCGAGCCGACCGCCTCCCAC
>JAGWVP010000457.1 GCA_018970825.1 bacterium
TTCTACACGATGGTGCCGATTCCCTTCGACGACATCTGGCCCCTGCGACCGATCGTGGCGGAGATCTGGGACGGGCGCAGGCGGGTCCTCGCGCGCAGCATCGTCCACATCCACGACTTCCGGGGAAACCCCGAAGCCGTGGTCGACTTCCCCGTCGAGGAAACCGTGCGGGGCATGACCGCACAGCTGACCGACCCCGGGATCGGCTACGTGACGAACCAGGTCGGACTCGAAGGACTCGAGCCGACCGTCTTCGACCTCGAACCCTACCCCTCCCTCGCCGAACTGAACGACCGGCTGACGAACCGGGCCCAGGAGATTCCCACCTACGACGACGACGACGCCCTGCTCGAAGACTGCATCGACTTCGACGACCTGGCGGAGCCGAACTTCTCGGATCCGCTCGCCTTCCCCGCCTACGCCGCGGCGCTCGACGCCGCCGAATCCAGTTTCGACGAGTGGCGCGCACAGAAGGCCGCCTGCCAGCTCATTCTCAATCCCGCCGTCCAGGCGGCCTGCTTGCTGACGCTTTCCGCCTACTGCGTGACCTCGCCGCCGACCTCGTCGGACTTCGAGCTCTGCGTCGACCAGGTCGAGGGCGACGTCACCTCCCTGTCCATCGAGGGTGTCGACGATCTCTCGCTGCGCATCCGGCAGCCGGACCTGGCCAACACGGGACGGATCGACCTCGACGTGACGCTGACCGGCCTGCGCGGGACGATCGACGGGCGTCTCCGGAGCCTGTTCGTGCGCTGGAAGGACCCCCTCTGCCTGACGCGCGTCCGCTCCGACCTCGACGACGCGGCGATTCCCGAGCGCGAGTGGCTCGACGACTGGGCGACCTGCGAGAACCTCGAACTCCGCAACGAGATCGCCTCCACCGTGCTCGGCGCGGGCGGCGCGGGAGCGCCCGGGCACTACGTCGTCGACGCCGATCCGGCCGACGTCGAGCGGCCGCTCGTCCAGCTCGGAACCGAGGGGGACTTCGGTTTCGAGTTGCCGAGCGTCGACGCGGCCCGGGGGACCTGCGGGGAGACATTCGTCCGCGAAGACGTCGAAGCGATGATCCGCACCTTCCGAGCGCCGATGCAGCTGCGGCTCCAGAACACCTGGTACCGGGAGTCGCCCGACACGCCGGAGGCCCTCGTCCTGACGAAGCTCCTGTCGCCGCTCGAGCCGGGAGGGCTCCCGATCACCGACGCCGACATCGTGACCGAGCTCGCGGTGAACCACAGCCAGGTCGGTGCCGGGCTCGGCTTCATGTGGGACACGACCCTCGATTCGAGCAGGCCGGACCTGCTCCCGAACCGCAAGCCGGTCTCCCTGCACGCCCCGCCCCGCAGTCCGGCCTACTCCGAGAACGGATTGGATCACCTCGAGAACAGCTTCGACTTCGCCTACTCGATCACCACCGGACTGCTCGACAAGGTGCTGAACGTCCGCGCCGCGTCGCCCGACACGCTCCACATGATCTACGCCCCGACTTGGGCCGAACTCGCACCCTTCGGCGTTCGGACCCCGGCCGGAGTCGACCCGGAGTCGGCGGCGGTCCTCGACCGGCGGACGCTCGCGCGCTTCGACCGCGCCTTCGGCAGCATCGGGCGGGCCGTTCTCCAGATCCGGGTCCGCCCGGTGATCGACCCGATCGTCTGGATGCGCGAGCCCAGCGAGCTGTTCCCCGCGCAGCCGCCGTTGGAAATTGTCGACGTGGGCGAGCCGCTCGCCTACGGCATCGCCCGCTTCGAGGTCGAGTTCTTCGAGGCGGCCCACGCAGGCCCGCAGGGAGAAGCCGTGCCGGAGAAGACCTGGGTGCGGCTCCTCGGGGGCTTCGTCGACAGGGACTTCCGCCTGCGCATCGACGCGGATCCCGCCGCCCTCTATCTCGTCCCGGATCTCGACGAGCACGCGTGGGACTTCGGGATCGTCGAGAACGCGCTGCGCGGCGCCTTCGACCTGCCCGACCTGGAGGCGAAGGTGAGCCAACTGATCGACACCCGCTTCACCCCGGTTTTCGAGCAGATGCTCTCGGAGATCCCCGCCCCGAAGTTCTTCGACGCGGCCGGCGAGTCGGGCGAGGCACGGGAGTTCGCCCCTCGCAGCCGCGAGCAGCGCAACCAGAACGTGATCTGGCACGGCAACTTCCGCCGGCCCTAAGACTCGCGTCGGGGCCGGGTCGATCGCGGCTACCCCTCGACCACCCCGCCCCCGCCTCGTCGCCACAGCGTCGTGTGGCGCTCGCTGCGCTCGGCGTCGGGGCGGCCGTTCGAGAAGTAGTACATCGCGACCGACTTGCGGGTCGTCCCGGCCGGGCAGCGCACCGGCTCGGGATGGCCGTGGAACGAGACGTCGGTCGTGCCGAAGATCACGGTGCGGTTGAACGTCGGCACGACCTTCGTGACGCAGCGCGAGAGGTCGCGGTCCCAGAGCTCGAGGCAGCCGCCCCACTCCTCGCGCCAGCCGTGGTTCAGGTAGACGAGCACGTTCAGGCGACGGTCGAGGAACCAGGCGCCGTGGAAGTTGAAGTCGGCGTGCACGTCGAGGAAGCCGCCCGGGAGCGTTTCGTGAAGCCCCGCGCCGTCGAACCACGGGTCGGACACGAGGTCCGGGATCCCCGTCAACTCGCGCAGGAACTCGATGAAGAAGATCGAGTTCAGGTGCGACAGGAAGAAGCGCACGAAGGTCGAGAAGCCGACCCGTCCGGGCTCGTCGCGCAGCGAGCGCTTGGAGGCGACGTGCCCGGGCAGGTTCTCGACGATCGAGCCCTGCCGCTCGGTCGAGAACTCGTCGAGCACGCGCTGGAGGACGGCGTCGTCGAACAGCCCGTCGATCACCGCGTGCGGGAACGGCTCGGCGGTCGCCCAGCGTTCGCGGTGCGCGGCCGCGACGGCACGCAGGCGCGGCAGGTCGAGCAGCGAACGCTCCGCCTGCTCGAAGTCGACGCCGGGTCCGCGGAGAGCCCGGGGCTCGGGGTCGATCGCGCGCGCGATCGCACGGCGGAGGCGTCCCACGGGGTCGCTCTACCGGCGAGGCGCAGTCGCGGCAAGACGCGGGCCGAGCGCCCGCGCCGCCGCGCGAACGGCCGTCAGACCTGCCCGCAGTCCTCGATCACGACCGGCTTCGAGGTGTCGCCCGAGCGCGTACCGCAGCGCTCCATCGCGTCGAGCACGTCCATGCCCTCGACGACCTTGCCGAACACGCAGTGCTTGCCGTCGAGCCACGGCGTCACGACGGTCGTGATGAAGAACTGCGACCCGTTCGTGTTCGGGCCCGCGTTCGCCATCGAGAGCAG
>JAGWVP010000458.1 GCA_018970825.1 bacterium
TCGTCGCGCGCGGCGAGGCGGTCGTCGTGTCCGAGAACTTCGTTCACAACCTGGGCCTCGGGCCGGGCGACCTCGTGGCGCTCGATGCGCCGGGCGGGCCACTGCGGCTCCGCATCGCCGGGGTCACTCCCGACTTCCTCTCGCCGCGCGGGACGATCGAGATGAGCCGCGCGCTCTTCCGCGACTGGTGGCACGACGACTCGGTCGTGCACGCGCTGGTGAAGGTCGACCCGGCCCATCCGGTCGCGGAGGTCCGCGCCGCGATCGCGCGCGCGCTCGGCGACCGCTTCGGGCTGCGCGTGCTCACGCTGGGTGCGCTCGTCGACTGGTTCGCGGAGCAGGTGCGCCGCGCCTTCTCGGCACTCCACGTGCTCTCGGGGCTCGTCCTGCTGGTCGTGCTCGTCGGCGTGGGCGACGCACTCGCGGCGACCAACCTGGAGCGCGTGCAGGAGTTCGGGATCGTGCGCGCGATCGGCCTTCGCGGCTCGACGCTCGCGTTCTCGGTCGCGCTGGAGGCGCTCGCGATGTGCGCGCTGGGCCTCGTGCTGGCGGGCGCCCTCGGCGCGGCGCTGGGCGTGCTCTGGGTGAAGGCGACCTTCCCCGCGCTCGTCGGCTGGACGCTCCGGCTCCACCTGCCTTGGCGCGAGGCGGCGCTCGTCGCCGCCTCGGCCGTCGTGGTCTGTCTCTTCGCGAGCTGGCTCCCGGCTCGCCGCGCCGCGCGGCTCGACCCCGCCGCGGCCCTGCGCATGGAGTGAACGATGCCCGATGCGATCACCGTCGAGAACGTGGCGAAGCACTTCCAGGAAGGGACCGGCGTGAGCCACGTCCTGCGCGACCTCTCGCTGCGGGTCGCGCAGGGCGAGTTCGTGTCGCTCATGGGACCGAGCGGCTCGGGCAAGACCACCTTGCTCGCGCTGGTCGCCGGGCTCGACGTGCCCGATTCCGGGTCGATCCGACTCGCCGGGCGGGCGCTCGACGAGATGACCGAGGACGAGCGCAGTGACCTGCGCCTGCGCTCGATGGGCCTCGTCTTCCAGTCGTTCAACCTGCTGCCGACCTTCAGCGTGCTCGAGAACGTGCTCTGGCCGCTCGAGTTCACCGGTGCGGGAGACGCCGAGGCCCGGGCGCGAGCCCGGGCCGGCCTCGCCGAGGTCGGGCTCGCGGGCGACCTGCTCGAGCGCAGGCCCGCCGAACTCTCCGGCGGCGAGCAGCAGCGCGTCGCGATCGCGCGCGCGCTCGTGACCGATCCCGGAATCGTCCTCGCCGACGAGCCGACCGGGAATCTCGATTCCGAGAGCGGGCGCACGGTGCTCGACCTGCTGCGTCGTCTGAACCAGGAACGGGGCGCGACGGTGGTGCTGGTCACGCACAGCGCGGCCGCGGCCACCTGGGGCGATCGCACGGTCGAGCTGCGCGACGGGCGGATCGTGCGGGAGAGCCGGCCCACGGAACAGCGCCGCGAGCTCGACGTCTGAGGCGCCGCACGCCGACCGAAGCACCTTCGGCCTCTCGTCCACTGCCGCCGGGTGCGAGCCGCCCCGCGTCGGCGGCGGTCACGCTCCGGCGAGCCAGCCTCCCGAGCGCAGCAGCAGGAGCTCCAGCGAGAGCCCCGGACCGACCGCGAGCGCGAGTCCGAGCGACCCGGCGGGCGGCGGCACGGTCGCCGCGATCTCGCGGAGGATGAAGAAGATCGTCGCAGAGACGACGTTTCCGTGACGGCTCCACGCCCGCCAGACCGGCGCGAGTGCGTCGCCGTCGAGGTCGAGCGCGCTGCCGATGGCTTCGAGGATGCGAGGGCCGCCCGGATGGACCGCCCAGAAGGCGAGGTCGCGGCGCGCGAGCCCCGACTCGGCGAGGAAGGCGTCGACGGCGGGTGCGACGGTGTGGCCGAGGACGTCCGGCAGGCGCGGCGAGAGCACGAGGCGCGGCCCCGCGTCGGTGAGTCGCATGCCGAGCAGCGAGGCGTGCTCGGGCCAGGTGCGGCACGCGGAGCGGAGGATCGAGGGGCCTGTCGCGACCGGCACGTCGGCCGGGGTCTTCGCGGCGCAGGGGGTGTCCGGGCCGCCCGGCACGTCCGGTTGGCCCGCGTCGGCGTCGAGGATCGCGGCCGCGCCCGCGTCCCCGAAGAGGGCGTTCCCGACGAGGTCGGACGCATCGGGATCGGTCGCCTGCACGCAGAGCGAACTCGGCTCGACGCAGACGACGAGCGCGCGGCCACCTCGCGCGGCGAGGAGGTCCGACGCGATCGCGAGCGTGCCGACGCCGGCGGAGCAGCCGAGCTGGGTGATCGGCAGGCGCCGCACCCCGGGGTCGAGGCCGAGGCGATCGACCAGGTGCGCATCGACCGAGGGCAGCACGTAGCCGGTACAGGATGCCGAGACGACGACACCGATCGTGTGCGGGTCGATGCCGGCCGCGGCGATCGCGTCGCGGCCCGCCCGCTCGGCGAGGTCGAGGGCAGCTCGTTCGTAGAGGGGGGCGCGATGCGAGGCCCCGCCCAGGGCGAGGACCTGCTCGGGCGGGAGCGAGAGGGTGCGCTGCGCGACGCGCGAGCGCTCGACGAGACGGCGGTAGGCTGCGGCGCCTTCGGGCGTGGGGCCGCCGGCCGAGAGGCGGGCCGCGTCCCCGGCAGGCAGGGGGAAGATCGGGGTCGCGGTGGCGAGGGAGCGCAGGTGTGCGCGTGCCGGGCGGATGTCCGGCGGCGAGACGTCTCGCGGAAGAAGCCCGCGATGTTCGATGGATGGGCAGTGGAGCATCGCGCGGACTGTGCAGCCTCCTGCGCTCCACGTCCAGACTCCGGCGGACCCGTGCGGTGCATCGGTGCAGGGAGTCGCGGCGCGGGATCGGTGGAACCGAGGGTTCGCGGACCGGTCGCGAGTCGGCCGGTGCGGCGGGGGCCGCGACCTTCGGAAGCTGTCGCCGGGCGTGCGATCGTGGTCAGGACGTCGCCCGTCGCGCGTCACTCTCGAGGAGCGTCCAACCGTTGTCCGGCCCGGGGGCTAGAAAGCATGGTTCCACCCCGGCTCGTCCCCCCCGTGCTTGATCGGGGTCCGACCACGGTGTCAGGGTCCGGTTTTCCGGGCGAAGCTGCGCAAGAGAAGGAAGAGAATGTTCCACGTCGAGCAGAGCAACCGACTCGAGACCCTCGCAGGGAAGCTCGCGGGCCACCTGGCCGGGAGCGCGAACCTGCCGCTCGTTCCCGAGATCGTCGCCGTGCCCAACCGGGGGATGGCGCGCTGGCTGTCGTTCGAGCTCGCGGACCGGCTCGGGATCTGCGCGAGCA
>JAGWVP010000459.1 GCA_018970825.1 bacterium
GCGAACCGATGAGGCCGCCGATCGGCGGCGCGGAATACGCGGCCCGCCAGGCGGAACTCGCCCGGTCGTTCGGGATCGCGGGGTTGTTCGAGGACGGCGGGCGGCAGGGGAGGTGACGGTGGAGCACTTCGGCGGATGGACGAGACGCGAGGTGCTGCGGGGCGGCATCGCCCTGTTCGCGGGCGGGGCGGCGGGGATGCCGCGCGTCGCCTTCGGCGACGGGCCCGTCGCGTCCCCGGCAGCCGGCGCTGCGTCGTCTTCGACCCGGGCCGCCGACGACCGCACGGCGACGCTCCTGCGCGAGCTGATCGATCGACGCGCTCTCGCGGCCGACCCGGGCGTGCCCAACCTCGCCTGGCTGTGGGCTCACGTGATCCTCGCGCTCGGCCCCGACGTGAAGCGCAACGGCAAGCCGATCGTCGACCAGATGGTCGCCGACGCGCTCGAGCTCGTGACGATCGACGGCAAGTCGCACCCGCGCTTCGCGCCTCAGGTCGAGCGTCACCCGTTTCACTTCCTGCAGATCCTGCAGGCGGTCGGGATTCCCTACGACCGCCGCTTCGCGACTCCCCGCGGCACCTACACTCGCCGCGAGATCGTCTCGGGCTCGGAGGCCTCGTTCGATCCGGCCCGCCCCGCCGACGACGAGGCGTCGTGGACGATCTGCGTCCTCACCCACGAGTTCCCTCCCGCGAAGGACCGCTTCCGGACGGCGCGGGGCGCCGAGGTGGTGGTCTCGGACCTCGTCGAGCGCCACCTGCGCGACACCGAGGCGGTCTACGCGCCGATCTTCGCGAGCATGGACGAGGGCCGGGGCTACGGCCGCGGCCCGATCCACGGCAAGGCCTGCAACGGCGCGCACCTGGTCTACGGCCTGGTCGACGCCCTTCGCTACGGCTACCGCGGGAGCTCCCTCCCGGAGCGCTTCGACCGGCTCCTGCGCGCGACCATCTTCCGCCTCCAGCTCGAGCAGAGGCTCGTCGACGCGACGCTGCGGAGCGCGGACCCGATGACGCGCCTCAACGCCGACGCGATCAAGCTGTCCTTCCTGGGACACCTGATCGAGGACATCGGCTACGGCATCTCGTGCGGCGTGGTGAAGCTCGACGACAAGCAGGCGGCCCAGGTCGCACGCGCGCGCGTGCAGCTCGGCGAGGTCGTCGAGCGGATCGGCGGCGAGCACGACCTCGACCGCCTGCGGGCCGAGGTGCCCAACGCCTACTCGGTCCTGCTCGGCGACGCCTGCCACGCGCTGCGCGGAATCCGGTACTGGGCGTGACGAGGACGCATCCGGCCGTGCCGGCGGCGGGCGGCGCCGCACGGGCGGCCGCCGCCGACGCGCCCCCGCCTCGCGCGACGGACGGACCGTGCTGGAGCGTGGTCGTCGTCAACTGGAACGGGGCCGCCTACCTCCCGGCGTGCGTCGCGAGCGTGGTCGGAGAAGGTCGCGAGGTCGTGGTCGTCGACAACGGCTCGACCGACGGCAGCCGGGAGCGCCTGGGGGATCTCGCGGGCTCGGTTCGCTGGATCGAAAACGGCGCGAACCTCGGCTTCTCGAGGGCGGCGAACCGCGGGCTTCGCGCCGCGACGGGCCGCCTCGTCTTGTTCCTGAACCCGGACGCGATCGCCGGCGAGGCGGCGTTCGCCGAGGCTGCCCGTCTCCTCGACGAGGATCCCGCGACCGGCCTCGTCTCGGTCGCGGTGGTCGACGAGCGGGGCCGACGGGTCCCGACCGTCGAGCCCTTCGTGTCCCTGCGGACGCTCGCCTCCGGTCGCTGGGCCTCCCGGGTCTCGGCGCCCGCGGGGATGGACCCGGTGCGGGTCGACTGGTGCCACGGGGCCTTCCTCGCGGGGCGCAGGGAGGAGATCCTCGCCCTCGGGGGCTTCGACGAGAAGTTCTTCCTCTATGCCGAGGACATGGACCTCTGCCGGCGCGTACAGGAATCCGGCCGGGCCGTCGTCTATTCGCCCCGGGTGTCGATCTTCCACCGAGGAAACGCGGCCGGCGAGACCCTGCTCGGCGCGGACCGGCCGGCTGCCATCCTGGCGAGCCAGCTGCTCGACCACCGGGCTCGCCACGGCGCGGCCTCGACCGCGGTCCTGCGGGGCGCGGCGGCCGCCTTCCACGGTGCGCGGTGGGCGATCGACTCCCTGCGAGGCGACGGCGGCGCGAGCCTCCATCGCTCGCTCGCCCGGGTCGCGCTGCGCGGGCCGACCGCGGGGCCGCTCGAGGCCGCCTCCCGCGAGGCGGCACGGGCGGCCTGCCGGATCGCGGCGGAGGAGTCCGCCCGCGTCCGGCTCGCCGCGGTCGATCCGGCTCGCCGGGGGGAGCGCGAGTCCGTCACGGTCGCGGTCCTCGCGCGTGCCGACGAGCCCGCGCTCGGCGCCACGCTGCGCTCCCTCGAGCGGGCGGCCGGTGCGCTCGCGGCGCGCGGACACGCGACGCAGTTCGCGATCTGCGTGAACGGCGGCGAGGGGCGACGGGCCGCCGCCGACGCCCGCGCCTTCGCCGAGTGCATGCGCTCGGTACGCACCTCGGTCATCCGCGAGCCGCGTGCGGACAAGGCGCGCGCCTGGAACCTCGTGCGGCAGGCCTGCACGACGCCGCTCGTCGTCTTCTGCGACGCGGACGTCGAGGTGGCGTCCGATGCGCTCGTGCGGCTGGTCGACGCGCTCGAGCGCAATCCGGGGGCCGCGCTCGCGAGCGCGCGCCAGGTCCCGAGCCTCGACGGTGCGACGCTGGTCGCGCGCGCCGCGGCGCTGCCGTATCGCTTCGATTTCGGCGTCGTCGGCGGGCGTCTCTACGCGTTCCGGACCGCCGAGCTGGAGCGCATGCCCGAGGGCCTGCTGCTCGAGGACGGCTGGCTCTCGGCCCGGCTCGGGCGCGATCGCCTGCTGACCGTCGCCGAGGCCCACGTGCGCTTTCATCCGCCGGCGACCGTCGCCGACTACTTCCGCGAGCGCCTGCGCACGGAGGCCGGCAAGGTCCAGATCCGCGAGGAGCGCCGCGCGCTCGGCCGGGTTCCCGAGCCGATCGCGGCCTACCCGTGGTCGGAGATGCGCCGGCGGCTCGGCCCGGCCGACTGGCCGCTCGTCGCCTTCAACGTCGGCGTGCGCGCCTGCGCCCGACTCGCCGCGGAGGTCGCTTCCCGCGCCGGCCGGGACGTGCGCTGGTCCACCGTCACGAGCAGCAAGCCGCCGAGCGCGGCAGGGGGGGAATCGTGAACAAGGCCTTCGCATCGACACGGTCGATCTCTTCGCCGAGGGCGACGCCGACACCC
>JAGWVP010000460.1 GCA_018970825.1 bacterium
CGAGGCGGGCGTGAGCTTCTTCGATCCCCGCCCGGTCAAGCTCGACGACGAGACCTCCCTCGTGTCGCTGCGCCCGGTGAACTCCGCGTCGCTCTTCTACCAGTTCAACTCGGGCGGCACGGTGGAGAACGTGAACTTCGCGACGACCTGGCGCCTGAACGACCACTTCGCCTTCGCCTACCTCGGGCGCTTCGACGCGCTCGCGGGCCGCTTCCTCGAGAACTGGGCGGGGCTGCGCGTGATCTCGGCCTGCGAGTGCTGGGTGCTCGACTTCGCCTTCGTCGACCGAGTGAACCCCGACGAGCAGGAGTTCCGGGTCCTGTTCTCGCTCGTCGGGCTGGGATCCTTCGGCCAGAACCCCTTCGGACAGCGGACCGCGCAGATGGGACGCGCGCCGAGCCAGGGCTCGGAGCTCGGGGCGGTCTACTGACGATGGCGACCGAGCGTCGGCCGCCGCCCGAGATCAGCGTCGTCGTCCCCTGCTGGCGCTCCGAGACGACGATCGGCCGCTGCATCGCCGCGCTGCGCGGACAGGAGAGCGCTCCGTCGTTCGAGGTGGTGGTCGTCGACAGCTCGCCCGACGACGGCACCTCGCTCGCCGGGCGCGCGGCCAATCCCCCCGGGCCCCGCGAACTCGACCTCGTCGTCGAGCGCGCCGCCGATCGCCTCTTTCCCGGCGAGGCACGCAACCGGGGTGCCGCCCTGGCGCGCGCCCCGTGGCTTCTCTTCCTCGACTCGGACTGCGTCGCGGGAAGCGACCTGCTCGCGACCGCGGCTCGGCTCCGCGGGTCGGGCGCGGCCGTCTTCGGCGGTTCGATCGCGCTTCCCCCGGGCGCACCGCCCTCGGCGCGCGTGCGTCACCTGCTCGAGTTCAAGGAAAGCCTGCCCGACGTGCCCGCGCGAGACACCTGGCAGATCCCGTCGGCCTGCATGCTCGTCGATCGCTCGGTCTTCGACCTCCACGGCGGCTTCCCGGCGACGCGCGCGTCGGAGGACTGGCTGTTCGACTGGGAGGTCTGGAGCGCGGGGCACGCGATGCGCTTCGAGCCGTCCCTGCGCGTCACCCACCTGACGCGGCCGGGCTGGGGCCCGATGGCACGCTACCTCCGGGTGCTGGGCCGTGCCTCGGGCGCGGCCAGGCGGCACGGCGGACTTCCGGGCCAGGCGCTCGTCCGCCACCCGTGGCTCGCGGCGGGACTGCCGTTCGCCCGGACGGCCCGGGCGCTCGCCTGGTGCGCGCGACACTCCCCCCGCGACTTCGCCTTCCTGCTCCTTGCGTGGCCGGCCTACTTCGCGATGGCCTCGATCTGGGCCGCGGGCTTCCGCCGCGGGCTCGTCGAGGGCGGGCCGCGCCCGCTTGCCCCGGCCGACGACCGCGCGTAAACGCAGCGGCGGGAGCGGATGGTGACTCGACGCGTACCGAAGCCCTGGGGCTGGGAACTCATCTGGGCCGAGACCGACCGCTACGTGGGCAAGATCCTCCACGTCGAGGCCGGGCACGCGCTCTCGCTCCAGTACCACGAGCGCAAGGACGAGACGATCCACGTCCTCTCCGGCCGGCTCGCGTTCGAGCACGGGGGCGAGGGGCAGGCGCTCGCGCGGACCGTGCTCGAGCCCGGACAGTCCTTCCGGATCACGCCCGGCCTGCGCCACCGCATGATCGCCGAGACGACCTGCGACATCCTCGAGGCGTCGACGCCCGAGCTCGAGGACGTGGTCCGCCTCGAGGACCGCTACGGCCGGGTGTCGTGACCGATCCCCGACCCGAAGCGCCGGCCCGATCGTGAGCCGTCGCACCGCACTCATCACCGGGATCACCGGGCAGGACGGCTCCTACCTCGCGGAGTTGCTGCTCGAGAAGGGCTACCGCGTCGTCGGCATGGTGCGGCGCTCGAGCGCCGAGAACTTCTACCGCATCGAGCACATCCGCGAGCGCATCGAGCTCGAGCAGGCCGACCTGCTGGACCAGTACTCGCTGATCGACCTCATGCGGCGCACGCGTCCCGACGAGGTCTACAACCTCGCCGCGATGTCGTTCGTGCCGACCTCGTGGTCGCAGCCGGTGCTGACCGCGGAGTTCGACGCGACCGGCGTCACGCGCGTGCTCGAGGCGATCCGGCTGACCAACCCCGAGGCGCGCTTCTACCAGGCCTCGTCGAGCGAGATGTTCGGCAAGGTCCGCGAGGTGCCGCAGCGGGAGACGACCGCGTTCCACCCGCGCAGCCCCTACGGCGTGGCGAAGGTCTACGGCCACTACATCACGCAGAACTACCGCGAGAGCTACGGGCTCTTCGCGTGCTCCGGCATCCTGTTCAACCACGAGTCGCCGCGGCGCGGGAAGGAGTTCGTCACGCGCAAGGTCTCCGACGCGGTCGCGCGCATCAAGCTCGGGCTGCAGCCGGAGCTCCGGCTCGGGAACCTCGCCGCCCGTCGCGACTGGGGCTTCGCGGGAGACTACGTCCGCGCGATGTGGCTCATGCTGCAGGAGTCCGAGCCGGCCGACTACGTGGTCGCGACCGGGGAGGCGCACAGCGTGCAGGACCTGGTCGAGATCGCGTTCTCCCACGTCGGACTCGACTGGAAGTCCCACGTCGTCATCGACCCGGCGCTCACCCGCCCGGCCGAGGTCGACACCCTGCTCGGCGACTGGAGCCTCGCCCGCGAGAAGCTGGCCTGGCAGCCGAAGGTGTCGTTCGCGGAGCTGGTCGCGATGATGGTCGACTCGGACCTCGCGATCGCGGCGGCCGAGGCCCGGGGCAACGCTCCCGCGCGATGAGGATCCTCGTGCTGGGTGCGGCGGGTTTCGCGGGCCGCCACCTCTGCGCGGAGCTCTTGCGCCGCGGCCACGGCGTCCTGCCGGCCGGTCGATCGGCCCCGCCGCCGGGTGCGCTCCCGGAGTCCTGCGACCCGTGGCGTTCCTGCGACGTGACGGAGCCGTCCTCGGTGCGCGGCACCCTCGAGGGATCGGCTCCCGACGCGGTCGTCGCGCTCGCCGGGCTCGCGTCGCCGCCGGTGGCGAACCGCGATCCGGCGGCCGCGATGCGCGTGAACGCGCTGGGCGTCGTCCACCTGCTCGACGCGGTCGAGCGCTCCGGTGCGCGCGTGCGCGTGGCGGTCGTGACGTCGGGAGAGGTCTACGGTCGCGGCGGTCCCGCCGGCTCGCCGATCGAGGAGAGCGAGCCGATGCGCCCCGCGAGCCTCTATGCGGTCTCGAAGGCCGCGGCGGACGAGGCCGCGCGCGCGTTCGCGGCCCGCGGGCAGGACGTCGTCGTGCTGCG
>JAGWVP010000461.1 GCA_018970825.1 bacterium
GACCGCGACGGCCGTGTCGGCCGGAGCCGGCGGGAAGGGGCCGTCGGCCGGCTCGCCGGAGCCGTCCTCGGACCCCGGGACGGGCGGTTCCACCACGAGGGCCGCGAGCCCCGCGGCCTCGGCCCACGCGTCCGCGAACAGCACGGCGAGGCGTTCCGGCGCGAGGTCGCGGCTCGTCGCTCCCCGACCGGGTGCAGCCGTCGAGTCCCCGGCCGCCTCGCCGCGGGTCGGCCGGATCTCGCGCAGGCAGGTCGAGGTCGCGGGCGGGATCGGGGTCGTGGTCACGGCCCCATCCGGGTCGAGCGCGTCGAGCAGTCGGGTGCTCTCGGCGAGCGGCCTGTCGCAGGCGAGCGTCGCCTGGAAGAGCACGGCGCCGCGGGCGCTCTCCGCGAAGCCGAGGTGGGCGATCGTGCGCCCTCCGACGGTGACGAAGTCGAGCCCCGGGTACACGGGATCCATGCCGAGCCTCCGGAGCCCGGCCTGCAGCCCCCGCACCGCGCGGTTCATCACCTGCTCGGGTGCGATCGCCGCGGCCCCGGGCCCGAGCAGGGAGGTCCGCCCCGGGAGCGCGAGGGTGAGAATCCGGAAGCCGTCGCCGCAGGCGACGGGGCGTCCTCCCGTGCGGCGACGCAGGATCGACCCGGAGGCGCCGAGTCGAGCGACCGGCGGCGCTGCACCGTGCGCGCCGACCGAGAGCGCCGGTCCGGCGAGCGACGAGACGTGGAGCCGGATCTCGCCCCGGTGCGCTGCGCCGAGCAGTGCGGTCTCGACCCGGGACTGCTCCTCGACGGAGACTCCGTCCGCCGAACTCGCGAGCAGGCGTCCGTCCGTCATGGCCCGCGGGGCCGCGGCGCCCGGCTCACCGCAGGACGGACGGGTCGTAATAGTATCGCTCGCGCACGATCTTCCCCGCGCGGATCTCGTGGACGGCGATCTCGCGGAGCAGCACCTTGCGGTTCCCGGGACGAAGCGTGAGCTGGGCCTCCCACTCGATGATGATCGTCTGGCCGTCGCACCACATGTTTCGGGCGTGCCAGCGGGAATCGGCGACCATCTTGCGCCATTGCTCCGCCTTGAGCTTCATCGCCTCGATCCCGTAGACGGGCAACTGGCTCGCCTCCTGGGACTCGATGCTGTCGGCGTAGAGCGCGAGCATCCGCTTCTCGTCGTGAACCGACGTCGAGGTGACGATCGCGCGCGCGATCCGGCGCAACTCCGAAGCCGTGGCGGCCCCCTTCGGCGAGGGCGCCTTGGCCGCGGTCACCGCGCGCAACGGGGCCGCCGGAGCCATCTTCCTCGATCGTCCCGCCGTCCTGGTCTTCGTCGTCCGCGTGGTCGCCATGGGGGTTCCTCCGTGCGTGATGGTGCACGGACGGTAGAGCCCCGGGGACGAAGTCACAAGCGGATTCCATCCGTCAACTATAGACGCACACGGCCGCGCCGGGTCTCCCCGGCGGATGCGCCCGGCCTCGAGGCGCCGTGCCCGGAACCGGGTTCCCGGTGCGCGGGCCGCGTCCCCCGCCCCGCGCATCGGCGCCCGGTTGCGGCGCCCGGCCCGGGCGGATTAGATCGCGATCGTCCCGCGAGCCGCACGGAGGTCCCATGTCCGACGCAAGCGAATCCACGCCCGGCGGGCGCCCCGCCCCACGGCCCGCCCCGGCCCGGTCCGCCGAGCAGGCGGGGCTCGCGGGGTGGCCGGTGCTCCACCTGTTCCACCGGATCGACCGCGCGCGCTGGCGCGGCCTGCCTCCCGCGGAGCGGGCGGCGGCGATCGAGGAGGCGAAGGCGTTTCTCGCGGGGCTCCAGGCGGAGGAGGGGCTGCAGACCATCGCGAGCGGCGTGATCGGCAAGGCCGACTTCTCCCTGCTCGCCGTGCACGCGGACCTCGCCCGCCTGCAGCGTCTCGGACAGGAGCTGGCGGCGACGGCCTTCGGCTCGTGCCTCGTCGCCGTCGACTCGTTCCTGTCGATCTCGGAGAAGAGCGAGTACATCTCGACGACCGGCGACCAGGCGAGGAAGCTGATCGACGAGGACGGACTCGCTCCCGACTCGCCCGACTTCGCCCGCCAGCTCGGCGGCTTCGACCGGCGCATGGCGGCCTACGCGGAGTCGCGGGTGCATCCCCGCCTCCCGGGCGAGGAGTTCCAGGTCGTCTGTTTCTACCCGATGAGCAAGGCCCGCGGCGAGACCCACAACTGGTACCGCCTGCCGTTCAACGAGCGCAAGCGACTCATGGCCTCGCACGCGGACGCGGGGCGACGCTACGCCGACCGCGTGACCCAGCTCGTCACGAGTTCGACCGGGCTCGACGACTGGGAGTGGGGCGTGACGCTGTTCGCCCGCGAGCCGAAGGCCATCCGCGACATCGTCTACGAGATGCGTTACGACGAGGGCAGCGCGCTCTACGGCCTCTTCGGCCCGTTCTACGTGAGCGTGCGCTTCGCGCCGGCCGACGTGGCCGAGGCGCTGCGCCTGTGAACCCGCAGGCGTGAAGCAGGTGAAGCTGTTCACCGACGGTTCGTGCCACGGCAACCCGGGGCCGGGCGGTTGGGGTGCGATCCTGCGGTGGGAGGCGAGCGAGCGCGAGTTCTCGGGTGCCGAACCGGCGACCACGAACAACCGCATGGAGCTGCGCGCGGTGATCGAGGGCCTGCGCGCCCTGCGGGAGCCGTGCGAGGTCGAGGTGTGGACCGACTCGCGTTACGTCGTCGACGGCATGAAGTTCTGGCTCGCGAACTGGAAGCGCAAGGATTGGCGGACCGCCGACCGCAAGCCGGTGAAGAACGCCGAACTCTGGCGGGAGCTCGACGCCGAGGCGACGCGCCACCGCGTGCACTGGCACTGGGTGCGGGGGCACGACGGCCACCCGGAGAACGAGCGCGCCGACCGGCTCGCCAACGCGGCGATCGCGACCCTCGGCAGCGGCTGATCCCGACGGGCGTGCCGCGCCCGGGCCCTCAGGGGGCGACGAGCGAGAGCCCGAAGAAGACCTGGACCAGCGACAGGAGCAGGGCGGCGAGCCCGAGCAGGGGGTGGATCCGGCGCGCCCGCTCGTCGTGGCGGACCGCGCGCGACAGCAGGGCGCCCGAACCGAGCAGGAGCGCCGTCGCGAGCCCGAGCCAGAAGTGGGGGCCCGCCGCGACCTCGAGGTCGGGCCGCCAGAGTGCGACCGAGGCGATCCCGAACACCGCGTTCGCGATCGCGACTCCCGCGGCCCACGGCGCGATCCTCGCGTGGCGCGGGCGCAGCGCGGCGCCCCCTCGCTCCCGCGAGCG
>JAGWVP010000462.1 GCA_018970825.1 bacterium
ACCGGCAGCGGCAAGACCGAGGTGTACCTGCGCGCGGCCGAGTCGACGCTCGCGGCCGGGCGCAGCGTGCTCCTGCTCGTGCCGGAGATCGGCCTCACCCACCAGCTCGTCCTGCAGGCGACGCGCCGCTTCGGCAGGGCGACCGCGGTGCTCCACAGCGGGCTTTCCGACCGCGAGCGTGCGGACGCATGGCGGGATCTCGCGAGCGGAAAGCGGCGCGTCGCGATCGGGGCGCGCTCGGCGGTGTTCGCGCCGCTGCGCGACCTCGGGCTCGTGGTCGTCGACGAGGAACACGACGCGGCGTGGAAGCAGGAGGAGTCGCCCCGCTACCAGGGACGCGACGTCGCGGTCATGCGGGCGAAGCTCGAGGGTTGCCCGGTCGTGCTCGCCTCGGCGACCCCCTCGCTCGAGAGCTGGCAGGCCGCGACCGACGGGCGCTACCGGCTCGTGGAGATCGCGAGCCGCGCCAACCGGGCGGCGATGCCGTTGGTCGAACTCGTCGACCTGCGGGTGGAGCCGTTCGTGCCGGACCCCTCGCCTCCGGCGGGCGGCGACCGGCCGCGACGGGCGACGCTCGTGCTCTCGGGGGCTCTCGAGCGCGCACTCGTCGAAACCTACCGGGCCGGCGAGCAGTCGGTGCTCTTCCTGAACCGGCGCGGCTTCGACCGCTTCGTCCAGTGCGAGGCCTGCGGGGAGGTCGAGACCTGCCCCGACTGCAGCGTGAGCCTGACGGTGCACCGCTCGCACCGGGTCGCCGCCTGTCACCATTGCGGACACTCGAGACGCCCCGCCTCCACCTGCCCGCGCTGCGGAACGCCGCTCGCTGCTCGCAGCTTCGGCACCGAGCAGGTCGAGGCCGCCGCCCGCGCGCTCCTGCCCGCTGCCCGGATCGCGCGGCTCGACCGCGACACGGCGATCGACGCGGGATTCGTGCGGCGCACGCTCGACGCCTGGCGCGACGGCGCGCTCGACGTGTTGGTCGGAACGCAGATGGTGGCGAAGGGGCACGACGCACCCGGAGTCACCCTGATCGGGGTCGTGCTGGCGGACGCCTCGCTCAACTTCCCGGACTTCCGCGCGTCCGAGCGCACCTTCCAGCTGATCGCGCAGGTCGCCGGCCGCGCCGGCCGCGGCACGAAGCCCGGCCGTGTGCTCGTCCAGACGCGCCAGCCCGACCACCCGAGCCTCGTCGCGGCACGCGACCACGACTTCCGCGCGTTCGCCGCGACCGAGCTGCGCGCGCGTCGGGAGCTCGGCTACCCGCCCTTCGGACGCCTCCTGCGGGTCGTCCTCGAGGGCGAGGAGTCCGCGGTCGAGCGGTGCGCGGAGCGGCTCGGCGGTCGACTGCGCCGGGCCGCCCTCGAGGTCGGCCCGGCCGCGGGCGGGATCGAGGTGCTGGGGCCCGCGCCGGCCCCGATCGAACGGCTTCGCGGACGCCATCGCCACCAGCTGCTCGCCAAGGCGCGCGACAGTCGCGGCGTCGCGCGCCTGCTCGCGGCCGCGAGGCCCGCGCTCGAGGATGCGTCTTCGAGGTCGCGGGGTGCCGAGGTCCGCGTGCTCGTTGATGTCGATCCGAGCAGCATGTTATGAACTCGCGTCGCGGTGCCGCTCCGTCGTGCGTCGCGCCACGACGGCAGCGCCCATGGCGATCCGACGCATCCTCACGTATCCCGAACCCTCGCTGAAGGACGTCGCGAGCCCCGTCGAGAACATCGACGGCCGCACGGTCGCCTGGATCGACGACATGGTGCAGACCATGTACGCGGCGCCGGGCATCGGGCTCGCCGCCCCGCAGGTCGGACTCCGGCAGCGGATCGTCGTCGTGGACGTCGGCGTCGACGACGACGAGGAGACCGAGCGCGGCAGGCAACTGCTGCGGATCGTGAACCCGGAGATCGTCGAGGCCGAGGGCGAGTCGGTCTTCGAGGAGGGATGCCTCTCGGTGGTGGACTTCCGGGCCGAGGTGAAGCGGGCCGCGCGGGTGCTGGTGAAGGGCTGGGACACCGATCAGAGGGAGGTCTCGCTCGAAGCCGACGGACTCCTCGCGGTCGTCCTGCAGCACGAGATCGACCACCTCGAGGGGACGCTCTTCATCGACCACCTGAGCCGCCTCAAGCGGGAGATCTACGCACGCCGGGTGAAGAAGGCCCTGCGCGAGGGTCGGCCGATCGCCTCGGATCGCTCGGCCGGCGAGTCGGCTTGACCCCACTCGACCCGCTCCCGCCGCCGCCGCTGCGCATCGTCTTCCTCGGCACGCCGGACTTCGCGGCGACGATCCTGCGCGGACTGCTCGAAGGGCCCGACCGGGTCGTCGGCGCGTTCTCGCGCCCCGACGCGCCGAGCGGGCGGGGCCTCGCGACGGTCGCGCCCCCGGTGAAGCGGCTCGCAGCGGAGCACGGCGTGGCGGTGGAGCAGCCGCGGACCTGGAAGGACGGCAGCGCGGTCGCCGCGCTGCGCGCCCTCGATCCCGACCTCGCGGTGGTCGCGGCCTACGGTCGGATCCTGCCGCAGGAAGCCCTCGACGCCCCGCGCTTCGGTTGCGTGAACGTCCACGCCTCGCTGTTGCCGCGGTGGCGCGGCGCCGACCCGATCACCCGCGCGATCCTCGAAGGCGACCCCGAAACCGGCGTCACGATCATGCGGATGGTGCTGGAGATGGATGCGGGCGACGTGCTCTGGCGCGCGACGACGCCGATCGGCCCCGGCGACGACGGCGGGACGCTCGAGGCGCGCCTCGCCGACCTCGGAGCGGGAGCGCTGCGCGACGCGATCGCCGCGTGGCGGGAAGGCCGTCTCCGCGCCGAGCCCCAGGATCCCGCCCGCGTCACGCACGCGGGCCTCGTCCGGCGCGAGGACGGCCGGGTCGACTGGGGTCGTGCCGCCGACGCGATCGAGCGCGCGACGCGCGCCTTCGCGCCGTGGCCCGGCGCCGTCACCGAGCGCTCCGGGAAATCGCTCAAGCTCTGGCGGGCGCGCGTCGAGCCGTCGGCCCCCGGCGCGGCGCCCGGGACGGTGGTGTCGCTCGACGCGGAAGGGCCCGCGGTCGCGACCGGCGCGGGAACGCTGGTATTGTCCGAGGTCCAGGAGGCGGGCAAGCGCCGGATGGCGGCCGCGGACTGGGCGCGCGGCGCGCGTCTCGCCGTCGGCGAACGCCTCGGCGCCTGAGCCATGACCCGGCTCGACGCGCGGAGCCGCGCGGCCGCGGTGCTCGAGCGAGTCGAGCGCGGCGCGTTCTGCGACGTGCTGGTCGGCGAGGCGATCGCCCGGGGCGACA
>JAGWVP010000463.1 GCA_018970825.1 bacterium
GCGGCGACGCCGACCCCGGACGCGACGCCGACGCCCGCGGCGACGCCGACCCCGGACGCGACGCCGACGCCCGCGGCGACGCCGACCCCGGGGCCGACGCCCTGAGCGACTCCGATCGCAGGGACTTCGACGTCATCGTGGTCGGCGGCGGCTTCGCAGGCATCGGGGCCGCGATCCGGCTGCGGCAGGCGGGCTTCGACTTCGTCCTGCTCGAGAAGGCCTCCGAGTTGGGCGGGGTCTGGCGCGAGAACAGCTATCCCGACTGCGCCTGCGACGTCCCCTCGTCGTTCTACTCCTTCTCCTTCGCGCCCAAGCCCGACTGGAGCCACGTCTTCGCCCACCAGCCGGAGATCAAGCGCTATGCCGCCGACACGGCGCGGGCCTTCGGCGTGTCCGACGCGATCCGTTTCGGCCACGAGATGATCGAGGCCCGCTGGGACCCGGCGGCCTCGCGCTGGCAGGTCGAGACCGACCGCGGCCGCTTCTCCTCGCGCTTCGTCGTCATGGCCTCGGGGCCGATGCACGTCCCGGTCATCCCCGCGCTGCCGGGCCTGGAGTCGTTCCCGGGGCCCACGTTCCACTCGGCGAAGTGGAACCACGACGTGGACCTCCAGGGGAAGCGCGTCGCCGTCGTCGGCACGGGTGCGTCGGCGATCCAGTTCGTTCCCGCCATCCAGCCGAAGGTGGAGCGGATGGCGGTCTTCCAGCGCACCGCGCCCTGGGTCCTGCCGAAGCTCGACGCCCCCGTCTCTCCCGCCTGGCAGGAGCGCTTCCGGCGCCACCCGGTCACCCAGCGCGCGTTGCGCGCCGTGCTCTACGCGCAGTTCGAGTTCCTGAACTGGAGCCTGAACCAGCCGCGCCTTCGCAAGCGCCTCGAGCGCGCCGCGATCGCCAACGCCCATCGCGGCATCGAGGACGAGGCGTTGCGCGCGAAGGTGCTCCCGGACTACGCGATCGGCTGCAAGCGCGTGCTCCAGTCCAACACGTGGTACCGCGCGCTCGCCCGGCCGAACGTCTCCGTGCTGGGCGGCGTGGAGCGGGTGGAGGGCGCGACGGTCGTCTCCGCCGACGGGGCGCGCTTCGAGGCCGACGTCGTCGTCTTCGCCACCGGCTTCCGGGTCTCCAACCCGCCGATCGCGGAAAGGATCGTCGGCGCGAGCGGGCATACGCTCGCCGAGCGGTGGAACGGTCGCCCCGAGGCCTACCGCGGCACGACGGTGGCCGACTGCCCGAACTGCTTCCTCATGCTGGGCCCGAACCTCTATGCGTTCTCGTCGGCCTTCGTCATGATCGAAGCGCAACTCGACTACGTCCTCGGCGCGCTCGTCGAGGCGCGCAAGCGCGGCGTGGCGACGCTCTCGCTGAAGTCCGGTCCGCTCGCCGCGTTCAATGCGGAACTCCAGGCGGCGCTCGGGACGACCGTCTTCAACACCGGCGGCTGCTCGAGTTATTTCCTCGACCGCACGGGCCGGAACAGCACCAATTGGCCGTGGACGGTCACGAAGTTGCGACGTGGACTGCGGCGCGTCGATCTGAGCGACTACGACACGACCCCTGCCCGCTGACGGTCGCACGGGCCTCGTCGGGGCCCGGTTCGGTTCGCGGCCGGGCGAGGCCCGCGGGAAAGTCCAAGGCGGAGACCTCGCCCGCCCTCGGCGGCCGGGTCCTCCCGAGGTTCTGGTTTGTCCCGGGCCCGACTTTGGCCCTATCCTCCTCCCCGGAGGATCCGGCGATGGATGCGAAGGCGGCTGCACGCGAGGCGATCGAGTCGAGGCACGCGGCGCTGGTGGACCTGAGTCACCGGATCCACGCCCATCCCGAGCTCGCATTCGAGGAGGAGAAGGCTTCCGCCTGGTGCGCGGAGGCGCTCGTCGACGCGGGCTTCGAGGTCGAGAAGCCCTTCTGCGGCCTGCCGACCGCGTTCCGCGCGCAGGCCGGGAGCGGGCCGCTGCACGTCGCCATCTGTGCCGAGTACGACGCGCTGCCCGGGATCGGACACGCGTGCGGGCACAACCTCATCGCGACGATGGCGCTCGGCGCCGCGATGGCGGCCGCACGCGTGGCCGACGACGTCGGCCTCACCGTGACCGTGATCGGCACGCCGGCCGAGGAGCACGGCGGCGGCAAGATCGTGCTGCTCGACCGCGGTGCCTTCGAGGGGCAGCACTTCGCCATGATGGTGCACCCGGCGCCGATCGACGCCGTCGAGTTCCCGGCGATCGCCTGCTGCAACCTGGAAGTCGGCTACACCGGCAAGTCGGCGCACGCCGCGGCGTTCCCCCACCTCGGCGTGAATGCGCTCGACGCGCTCACGATCGCGCAGACCTCGATCGGGCTCCTGCGCCAGCACATCGACCCCTCGGACCGCGTGCACGGCATCGTCCTGCACGGCGGCGACGCGCCGAACGTCGTGCCGGCCCGCACGACGGCCCGTTGGCTCGTGCGCTCCCGCACGCTCGACCGCCTGAACGGCCTCCTGCCCCGCGTACGCAACTGCTTCGAGGCGGGCGCGCTCGCGACCGGCGCGAAGCTCGACCTGGTCGCATCGGCACCCTATGCGGAGATGCGCAGCGAGGCGGCGCTCGATGCGCTCTACGCCCGCAACGCGACCGGGCTCGGACGCTCGTTCCCGGATCTCGGCGGCGCGGCCGCCGCGTTCGCCGGCTCGACGGACATGGGCAACGTCTCGCTCGCCCTGCCGTCGATCCACCCGCTGATCGGCATCGACTCGCTCCCGGCCGTGCCGCACCAGCCCGAGTTCACGGCGGCCGCGCGCACCCCCTCGGCGGACCGGGCGGTGTTCGACGGCGGGCTCTCGATGGCCTGGACGGCGATCGACGTGGCGCTCGACGACGCGCTCCGGGCGAAGTTCCTGCGGGCCTGACCCCCGTCGTCCCCGTCGCGCGCCCTCGCGCGACGAGCGGCAGGCTTGCAACAACTCGGGCGACTGGTCATCCCGATCATGGGAGGAATCAACGCCATGCAGGTCGAGCCCCGGATCACCTTTCGCGACATGGACCCGTCCCCGGCCATCGAGGCCAGGGTCGAGGAGCGCCTCGATCGCCTCGAGCGGCGCTACGGGAGGCTCACGGGCTGCAAGGTCGTGATCGAGTCGCCGCACCGCCACCAGCACCAGGGACGCATCCACCACGTCCGCGTCCAGCTCGCCGTGCCCGGCGCGGAGATCGTCGTCGGCCGCGACCCGGCGGAGAACCACGCGCACGAGGACGTGTACGTCGCGATCCGCGACGCGTTCGACGCGGCCGAGCGC
>JAGWVP010000464.1 GCA_018970825.1 bacterium
TCGCACGCCGCCGTTCCACGGGCCGCGTTGACAGCCCGTCCGGCGGGCGCGACGTTCGGCACGGGCCATGGAGACCTCCGCGACGACCGCGCCCGGTGCGCCCGGGCACGACGGCCCCCGCCTCGCCCTCGAGCTGCCGGTCGTCCTGCCCGCGGTCCGCGACGCCCGCGACCAGTGCGTCGACCGCCTGATCGAGAGCCTCCACGGGCTGCGCGGGATCACGACCGCCCACGTCGACGACGATCCCGGACCGGCCCGGCTCTGCCTGCACTACGACGCGGACCTGGTCTCGCTCGGGCAGGTCGAGCGACTCGCCCAGGACGCCGGCGCCCGGATCGCGGCCCGCTACCGCCACGAGACGATCCGCATCCCCGACATGGACTGCGGCGACTGCGCCCAGAGCATCGAGCACGTCCTGGGGCGGATTCCCGGCGTGCTGAGCTGCGCGGTGAGCTACGGCGCGGAGAGCATGCACGTCGAGTTCGACTCGACGCGGCTCGAGCGCGACGACATCGTCTCGCGCCTGCGCTCGATGGGCTACTCCGCGCAGTCGCCCGACGCCCCGCCCGACGGCTGGATCGCGCGGCACGACGACCTCGCCCGCGCGGTCGGGTCGGGTGTCGCTCTCGCGGTCGCGTGGGCGCTCGAGCGTGCCGGGGCGTCGCCCTGGATCTTCGGCCCGGCCTATGCGCTTTCGGCCGCGCTCGGCGGCTGGGAGGTCTTCCGGCACGGCTTCGCCGCAGCGCTCCGCGGCCGCTTCACCATCGACTTCCTGATGTCGCTCGGCGCGGTCGGCGCGGCTCTCCTCGGCCACTGGGCCGACGGTGCGCTGCTGCTCTTCCTGTTCTGCCTCGGGCACGCGGCCGAGGAGGAGGCGTTCGCGAAGGCACGAGGCGCGATCGGGGCGCTGGGCGCCGTCGCTCCCCGCTCCGCGTCGGTGCTGCGCGCGGGCGCGGTCGTCGAGCGCCCGGTCGAGGAGATCGAGCGCGGCGACGTCGTGCGGGTGCGGCCGGGCGAGCGCATCCCGGTCGACGGCACGGTGAGCGCGGGCCGCTCCGACGCCGACGAGAGCGCGATCACCGGCGAGAGCGTGCCGGTGCCCAAGTCCCCGGGCTCCGCGGTACTCGCCGGGACCGTGAACGGGCGCGGGGCGCTCGAGGTCGAGGCGACGAAGCTCGCGACCGAGACGACGATCGCCCGGATGATGCGGCTCGTCGAGGAGGCCGAGGGGCGCAAGGCGCCGACGCAGGCGCTCGTCGAGCGCGTGTCCTCGGTGCTCGTGCCGGTCGCACTGTCCGCGGTCGCCGCGATGGCCATCCTGGTACCGCTGTCCGGACGACTGCCGTGGACCGAGGCCTTCCTTCGTGCGACCGCGATGCTGGTCGCAGCGTCGCCGTGCGCGCTCGCGATCGCGACGCCCGCGGCCGTGCTCGCGGCGATCGCGCGCGCCGGGCAGCGCGGCGTTCTCGTGAAGGGCGGGCTCCACCTCGAGACGCTCGGTCGTCTCCGTGCGGTCGCCTTCGACAAGACCGGCACGCTCACGACCGGGCGGCCCGAGGTCGTCGAGACGCGCCCCGCCGCGGGCGTGAGCGAGGAGCGCCTGCTCGCGGTGGCGGCCGCCGTCGAACGCCGCTCCACCCACCCGATCGCGCGCGCGGTCGTCGCGCGTGCGGTGCAGGCCGGCGTTCCGGAGCTCGAGGCGACGGGGGTCGAGGTCGAGGACGGCCTCGGACTGCGCGGCGAGGTCGAGGGAGCGCCTGCCTGGATCGGCAACCACGAGCTCCTGCGGTCGCGCGGCCTCGCCCTCCCGGCCGACCTCGAGGCGGCGCTCGACGCCGCCGAGAAGCGGGGCTGGACCGCCGTCGTCGCCTGGCACGGCGACCGTCCGCTGGGGACGATCGCCGCCGTGGACCGTCCGCGGCCCGGCGCCGACGCGGCGGTCGCACGACTGCGCGGCCTCGGCATCGACGCGGTCGCGATGCTGACCGGCGACCAGCCGGGCGTCGCCCGCGGGATCGCGGCGGCGGTCGGCATCTCCGACGTGCACGCGGCACTCCACCCCGAGCAGAAGCTCGAGGCGGTCCGCGAGATGCAGCGCCGGTACGGTCCGACCGCGATGGTCGGCGACGGCGTGAACGACGCACCCGCTCTCGCGACCGCGAGCGTCGGCATCGCGATGGGGGCTGCCGGCTCGGACGCCGCGCTCGAGACCGCCGACGTGGCGCTCATGTCGGACGACCTCTCGGCGCTGCCGTTCGCGGTCTCGCTCGGCCGCGAGGCGATGCGCACCGTGCGCCAGAACCTCGCGATCGCGCTCGCGGTCATGGCGGTGCTGGTTCCGCTCGCGGCGCTGGGACGCGCGGGAATCGGCCCCGCGATCGTGCTGCACGAGGGCAGCACGCTGCTGGTGGTCGCGAACGCGCTCCGGCTGCTCCGCGCGGGGCGCTGACGGGCATGCCGACTCGCGACCCCGGATCGGCCGGCGAGTCGCCGGGCGCGAACGACACCCGCAAGGATGGGCGACTCGAGCGCCTCGTCGTCGACACGGTGCTCGTCCTGCTCGTGCTCGCGTCGATCGCCTCGGTGGCGCGCATCGGCATGTTCGGGGCGTTCATGCTCGACGACCTTCCGATGATCGCGGTGGCACGAGCGCATTCCTGGCCCTCCCCTGCCTACCTCCTCGGCACCTGGAACGGCCATCTCGCACCGGGCGGCATGCTGTTCCTGTGGTGCGCGAGTCGAGCCTTCGCCCTGTCGCGACCGGCCTACGGCGCCCTTTCGGCGCTCCTCTTCGTCTTTCCGGTCACGTGGTTCGCCCTGTCGACTCGACGCATGCTCGGCCCGACCCGGGAGGCGATCCTCGTCGTCCTCCTCTTCTGCTCGAGCAGCGCCGTGCTCGTGGCCTGTGGAATGTGGTGCAGCGTCGTGACGAACGGAGGGCCGTTCGCCCTCGCGGGTATCGTCTTCGGTCTGGATCTCCTCGCGTCGAACCCCGCGCCGACGCGGCGGGACCGGGGATTTCTCGCCATGGCGGCCCTGTCGCCCCTGCTCTTCTGGGACAAGGCGGTCCTGCTGCCGTGGGGACTGTTCGCCGCGGCCGTCGGGTGGGACGGGCAGCCCCTGCGGGCCGCGATCCGGTCGGTTTGGCGACGGTGGCGAGGAGCGTGGATCGCGTGCCTGGTCGTCGCTCCCTCGTGGATCGCGCTGGCCGCATGGGCGAATGCGCACCGGGCGGCACCGCCGTTTCCGGTGTCGTTCCCGAC
>JAGWVP010000465.1 GCA_018970825.1 bacterium
ACCCACATGCTCGAAGGCGTGCTCGACCGCGGGACGGCTCGCGGGGCACGAGCAATGGGCTTCGATCGGCCGGCCGCGGGCAAGACGGGAACGACGAACGACGCGCGCGACGCCTGGTTCGTGGGATTCACACCCGATCTCGTGACCGGCGTCTGGGTGGGATTCGACCAGCGCGGGCAGGTCGGACTGCCGGGCTCGAAGGCGGCGTTGCCGATCTGGGTCGACTTCATGTCGAAGGCGCTCGCCCCGCTGCCCCCGCGACCCTTCCTGCCGCCGCCCGGCGTGACCATGCTCGCGGTCGACCGCCGCACCGGGCTGCCGCTCGGAGACTTGCTGGGCGACCCCTCGCTCGGCTCCGATCGCGTCCTCGTCGAGGCCTTCCGCGAGAACGAGGCCCCGACGATCGCCGCACCCGCGTGGCCTCCGGCCGCACCTGCCGGGGAAGGCGACGCGCAGCCGGCCTCGGGGTGGGGCACGTGATCGTCCTCGGCGTCGAGACGTCCTGCGACGACACCTGTGCGGCGGTGCTGCGCGACGGGCGTGAACTCGCGAGCGTCGTCGCCTCGCAGGACGACGTGCATGCGCCCTACGGCGGCGTGGTGCCCGAGCTCGCGGCGCGCAACCACGTGGTCCACGTCGGGCCGACGATCGAGCGCGCGCTCGCCGCGGCGGGGGTCGGCTTCGACGACCTCGACGGCATCGCCGCGACCCGCGGCCCGGGGCTCGTCGGCTCCCTGCTCGTCGGCCTCGGCACCGCGAAGGCGATCGCTCGACGGCGCGGCCTTCCCTTCGTCGGAGTCCACCACGTGGAGGGGCACCTGCTCTCGATCGCGCTCGACCGCGCGATCGAGCGGCCGTTTCTCGGTCTCGTCGTCTCGGGGGGGCACTCGGCTCTCTACTGGGCGCGTCCGGAAGGCGGGTGGGCGGTGCTCGGCGAGACTCGCGACGACGCGGCGGGCGAGGCCTTCGACAAGGCCGCGAAACTGCTCGGCCTCGGCTACCCGGGCGGGCGCGCGATCGAACGTCTCGCGATCGCGGGCGACCCGAACGCGGTGGCGCTGCCGCGCCCGCGGGTGAGGGGCGCCGTGCTCGATCTCTCCTTCAGCGGCCTGAAGACCGCGCTCTGGCAGACCTGGCGCGACCGGCCCGAGGCGGCCCCGGCCGACCTCGCGGCCTCCTTCCAGCTCGCGGTGGTCGAGATCCTGGTCGGCGCGGCCCGGAGGGCCGTGCGCGCGACCGGGACCACCCGCCTCGTCGTCTGCGGGGGCGTGTCGGCGAACACCGCGCTGCGTTCGGCGATGGCCGCGATGGCGGAGGAAGAGGGGGCCGAGTTGCTCGTGCCGCCGCTCGCCCGCTGCACGGACAACGCGTCGATGATCGCTTACGCGGGCTGGACGCGGCTCGCGCGCGGCGAGCGCGACGCGCTCGACCTGAACGCGGAGGCCGACCTGCCGCTCGGGCCTCGCGTCGACGTCGGATCGCTCGATGGGTGAGCCGCGACGCAGGCGCCACGCGCTCGGGCAGCACTTTCTCGTCGATCGCGGGATCGCCGGGCGGACCGTCGCGCTCGCGGGGCTCGCCGCGGGCACGACGGTGCTCGAAATCGGGCCCGGGCGCGGCGCGCTCACCGAGGTCCTGCTCGCGAGCGGGCTCCGCGTGGTCGCGATCGAACTCGACGACGACCTCGCGGGCCGGCTCGAGGCCCGCGCGCTGCCCGGCCTCGACGTGCTGCGCGGCGACGCCCTGCGGCTCGACGACCTGCCCCTTCCGGCCGGCCCGCTGCCGGTGGTCGCGAACCTTCCCTACTCGACCGGCACGGCGATCCTTTCCCGGCTGCTGCGATCGCCGGCGAGGTTCCCGCGGCTCGTCCTCATGCTGCAGAAGGAGGTCGCGCAGCGCGTCTGTGCCGGGCCGGGTTCGCGTTCCTACGGCAGCCTCTCGGTGCTGGTCGCGCTGCACGCGGAGGCTCGGCTCGCCTTCGACGTGCCGCCGCGCTGTTTCGCGCCGCCGCCGAAGGTCGACTCGGCGGTGGTGCGGCTCGACGTGCTGGTCGCACCCCGGGCGGACGTGGCCGACGAGGTGCTGTTCCGGCGCGTGGTCCGCGGAGCGTTCTCCCAGCGCCGCAAGACGTTGCGCAACTCGCTGCGCGGCGCCTTCGGCGAGCCGGTCGCGCGGCTCCTGCTCGAGAGGTCGGGCATCGACCCGGGGCGGAGGGCCGAGGAACTCGATCTCCGCGAATTCGCGGGCCTCGCTCGCGTGGCCGGGGCGCTCGCCGAGTTCTCCCCGGGCCCGGGCCCCGGCGCCGCGGTCGACGACCTCGCGGGCGAGGACGTCGCGCCGCTGGTGGAAGGTTGAGCTGCGGTCGTGCCCGAGCTTCCCGAGGTCGAGACCGTCCGCCGGACGATCGAGCCCCACGTGGTCGGGCGGCGCATCGCATCGGTCGACGTTCGTGAACGGCGCCTGCGCCGTCCGGTCGCGCCCGACTTCGCCGCGCGACTCCTCGGCCGGCGCATCCACGGGGTCGCCCGCCGCGCCAAGTACCTCCTGCTCGACGTGGACGACCGCGCCCCGCGCGGGCCGCTCGACGACGGCCCGGGCGGGCGGCTTCGCTGGGTCGTGCACCTCGGCATGAGCGGCCGCTTCTGCGTGGGCGAGCCGCCCGACCTGCCGCACGTGCACGTCGTGGTCGAGCTCGACGACGGTGGGCGGCTGTGGTTCCGCGACCCCCGGCGCTTCGGTGCGATGTTCCTCTCGGAGAGCGAAGCGGACCTCGGCACGATCGGCGTCGAGCCGCTCGGGGACGACTTCGACGGCGATCTGCTCTGGAGGGAAACGCGACGACATCGGCGGGTCGCGATCAAGAACCTGGTCATGGACCAGCGCGTCGTGGCGGGCGTCGGCAACATCTACGCGAACGAGGCCCTGTTCGATGCCGGCGTGAGACCGTCGCGGCGGTCGGGCCGGGTGACGCGCGCGGAGGCCGGGCGGATCGTCGGTGCCGTGCGCGCCGTGCTCGCGCGGGCGATCGCGAGCGGCGGCTCGTCCCTGCTCGACTACCGCGACGCGGAAGGCAATCGAGGTGCCTTCCAGGAGTCCTTCGCCGTCTACGAGCGGGCGGGGGAGCCCTGTCCGCGCTGCGGCGCGGCGCTCCGGCGGAGCGTGATCGGGGCGCGCGGCACCTTCTGGTGCGCGGCCTGCCAGCACTGAGCCGCGCGGGACGTCGTCACCGGGCGGTGGGCCGGGCCG
>JAGWVP010000466.1 GCA_018970825.1 bacterium
CCGTCGTCGAGACGTTCTCGCGGCCGACGATCGCGGCGAAGGCGTCCACCTGCGCGTCGGAAAGGGCGCACGGGCGGTCGAGCTCGACCCTGGCGTCGCCTCCGGGCCGTCGGACGCGGAAGTCCTCGTCGGTCGAGCCGAGCTCGCGGCGGAACATCTCGACCCAGGCGGGGCTCGGATGCTTGAATTTCGCCGGGTCGTACTTGACCAGCGCGCGGTAGGTCCCCTCGGGCGGCACGTCCTCGCGCCAGGCCGGCTCGACTCGGTCCTTTCGGCTCATCGCGCGGTCTCCTTCGCGTCGTCGGGAGGATGCGCCGCGTCCCGGTCGGTCACGTGTGCGCCGGGGCCCGCCGCGGCGACACCCTCGTGCACGCACGTCGCCGGGGCGTCCGGCGCAGGCGGTCGGGTCGGGTCGTGCGGCACGTGTCTCCCTTCCCGGTCCTGCGCCGGGGTTCGTTCAGGCGGGATTCGCGGGAAGGATGCCGGCGAGGAGCTCCTCCGAGGCGCGTCGCAGCCGCGCCCTCAGCTCGGCCGGGTCGACTTCGACGACGCGCTCGTCGGGCGTGACCTTGAAGAGGGGCTGTCCCTTGCGCACGACGACGCCGTCGTCGGGAACCAGGACCTCGTCGATCGTGCCCGCGAACGGCGCCGCGATCTTGTTGAACATCTTCATCACTTCGATGATGTAGATGGGCTGGTTCCTCTCGAAGTGGGAGCCCTTGCCGACGAACGTCGGGAGCCCCGGCGCCTCGCGCGCGTAGTAGGTGCCGCCCATCGCTGCCACGATCTCGTCGGCCCGGGTCGCCGGCGGCGGCACGAGCACGCGGCGCATCGCCTCCTGGTGGGCCGGGTCGAGCAGCCGCTCGGGGATGACGACGCCCAGGTCGTCGTCGAGGCGGAGGTCCTCGAAGCCGGCACGCGAACCGAGGACCGCCGGCACGCACAGCAGCTCCAGGCCGGCCTGGTGCCCGACATGGGCCGCCCGCACCCTCTCCCAGGTCGACGCGTCGATCCCGAAGGCGGGCGTCGCCGACCGAAGCCGGCGGTCGAGTTCGGGCCAGTCGAGCGGCTTGCCGGCGCGCTCGGCGACGCGGCGGTAGAAGGCGAGTCCGGTGTCGATGACCTCGCGGTCGTGGTCCCAGATGCGGTGGGCCGCCGCCGCGCCCGGGTCGTCGAGGGCGAGCAGCCGGTAGGTCTCGTCGAGCACCTCGAGCGGGTTGCGCCGCCAGGCGACCCGACCGTCGCGCACCTCGTGGTCCCCGCGATGGCGCGAGAGCCAGGCGGAGAGGTGGTGCGGCTCGTCGAGGAGCATCCGCAGCGGGCGCGCGACCAGCGTCTCCTTGCGGGCGAGCGCGGTCCGGGTCGCCCCCCCGGCCTCGCCGGCCGCCGCGACGATCCGCCGCGGAACCTCCGCGCAGATCGAGTCGAGGTCGATCGCGCCGGCCTCCCGCGCGAGTTCGCCGACCAGCGTCAGGTAGGGAACGACGAACTTCGTGGTCGGCTTCGCCCAGGAGTCGCGGCTGCCGAACCAGACCATCATCCCGTAGAGGAACTCCCGGTTGGTCGCGAGGTCCATGCCGCGGATCGACGTCCGCCGCAGGACCTCGGTCAGCTGGTCCCAGCTCTCCGTGCGGTCCCGGCCGGTCGCGAGCAGCAGCGCCACGTTCGAGTCGTAGGCGCCTGCGAGCCGGTAGCGCATGAAGAGCCCGGTGTCGGGATTCTTGATCGAGATGCCCTGGTCGTCGCGGATCTCGCCCGGCGACGGGTCCGACCACGACACGATCACGCCGCCCGCAGCCGGCGAGAGGGCACGGTCGGTCGCGTTCACCCGGACCTCGATCGCGGCTCCCTCGCGGCGGATGCGCTCGGGGCGGGGGAGGCGCCCCTTGTGGCGCGCGACGAGCGCCATCGCCTCGACCAGGGAGTGGACGACGAAGAAGTCGGTCCGGTCCTCCGGGTTGGCGAAGCGCAGCGCGTAGCAGAGTTCCGAGACGCGGTGCTCGACCTGGATGCGGGTGTTGACCTCCATGAAGAAGTGGCGGTCGCCCTCGACGATGCACTCGAAGGTCGAGGCCGAGTCGAGACCGACGGCGAGCCCGAAGCGCTCCGCCTCGCCTTCCATCCGGCGCAGCACGCCGAGGTCGGTCTCGAGCACCTTCGCCTTGCGGGGCTCTCCCGCCTCGCGGGCCCGGGCGATCTCGCCCTGGAGGCCCTCCTGGGTGATCGAGACCTCGACGAGCTTCTGCTCGTGCATCTGCAGCGAGCAGTCGCGGCCGCCGAGCGCGATGCACCACGTCCCGTTCCCGATCAGCTGGATCTCGTTGTGGCGCGTGCTCTCGACGTTCAATTCGAGCAGCATGTTGCGGTTGTCGCCCGGACCGGTCGCCTTGACCTCGCTCAGGACCTCGCGGACGAGCCCGGGGACGACGTCCGCTTCGGAGAAGATGCGCTGCCCCTTGCCGCCGCCGCCGCCGATCGCCTTCAGCCGGAAGCGCCGCCCGGGGTTCTCCGTCAGCAGGCGGACGGCCTCCTCGCGCAACTGGGCGGCGAGGTCGTCGATCGAGAAGAGGTCGAGCTGCTTCGCGTAGGAGGCCTCGAGCAACGCCGCGGCCGCGTCCGCGAGTTCCGCCTTCGCGTCGTCGAGCGCGGGCACGGAGAGTCCGTGCTTTCCGGCCAGCGCGCGGAGCGCGGCGCGGTCGGGGTGGCGGGCGAGCAGGGTGCGGACGGTCGCGTCGTTGATGCCGGGAGTGACGGACACCTGGTTCGCGATCGCGGTTCGCTTCGCCTGGTCCTTCGCGCCGGCCGCCGTCTGGGTGGAGGAGCACGGGCCGACGAACGACAGACCGGCCTCCTCGATCGCGCGCACGAAGCTCGCGTCCTCGGCCATGAAGCCGTAGCCCGCGAAGACGTAACCGTAGTCGTTCTCGCGGCAGATCCGGATGATGTCGGCGATCCGCGCGACCCGCTCCTCCTTGGTCGCACCGGAGTAGTCGGGCACCGCGTGGACCCGGGCCGGGTCCATGATCCGGAGCTCCGGGGCGAGCGCGCGGGAGAAGACGATGCTGTCCTTCTCCGAGAGCAGCATGCCGATCCGCGGGATCCCCATCTCGCGGAAGACGTCGATCGCCTCCTTCCGGATGGGGCCGCGGCAGACGATCAGGACGCCCATGTCCTCGCAGGAGAACGACTGCACCCACGAGGACTCCGACCGCGCG
>JAGWVP010000467.1 GCA_018970825.1 bacterium
CCAAAGCCAGGTCGCGAGGCTCTTCGAGGTGGGCGGGCCGCCCAGCCGAACCACCGCGTCGGGCCGATGGCGTGCGGCGAAGGCGTCGTCCCGCAGCAACGGTTCGTGCGTCGCGACGAGGCGATCCGCGAGAACCGAGCGCCGAAGGTTCGACGCGGGCTCGGCGAGGACCGGTGCCCCGAGGGATCGCGAGAGCCCGGCGACGAGGGTCGCGATCTCGGGGCTCGGGTCGTCCATGGGGCCGGCCACCACGAGGGGACGCCTCGCCGGCGCGAGCGCCCGCGCCGCCGCGGCCACGGCACTCGCGGGTGCCCGCACCTCCGGCGTCGCCACGGCGACGAGAGGTGACGGACGAGACGCGAGACCGCGAACGTTCTCGCCCAGGTCCCCGGGGCGATCGACCGGCGCGAGCGGCTCGCGGAGAGGCAGGTTCAGGTGGACCGGGCCCGCCGGGGGGCCGAGCGACTCCGCCACCGCGCGACGCGCGACGGACCGAAGCCAGTGAACCGCCTCCTCCGTCGGATCGGGAACGGAGATCTCGGCAAACCACCGGACGTGGGAGCCGTAGAGCTTCACCTGGTCGATCGCCTGTCCCGCGCCGCAATCCCGGAGCTCGGGCGGACGGTCCGCGGTGACGACGAGAAGCGGAACGCGTGCATGCCACGCCTCGACGATCGCGGGCAGATAGTTCGCGGCGGCGGTTCCCGAGGTGCAGGCGAGGACGACGGGGCGACGCGAGGTCTTTGCGAGTCCGAGCGCGAAGAACGCACCGGATCGCTCGTCGACGTGCGACCAGCAGCGGATCGATCTCCGTCCCGCGAGCGCGAGTGCGAGCGGCGCCGAGCGGCTTCCCGGGGAGATGCACGCATTCTCGACGCCGAGATCCGCCAGCGCCTCCGCGAGGACGACCGGCGCGAGGTGGGAGCGATTCGGGATCCGCGGGGTCTCCACCGATTCAGACCTCCAGCAGTCCTGCGAGCATCGGGCGAAGCTTGAGGCGCGTCTCCTCGATTTCGGACTCCGCGCTCGACCCGGCGACGATGCCGGCCCCGGCATGGAGAAGGGCCTCGGCCCCGCGAAGCAACGCGCTGCGGAGCACCACGGTGATCTCCCCTCCCCGTCGGTCGCACCAGCCGACGCCACCCGACCACCATCCGCGACGGGTCGGCTCGACCTCGGCGAGCAACTCCGCCGCCGGACGTCTCGGGTGACCGCAGACGGCCGGCGTCGGGTGAAGGGCCGCGACGACGTCGAAGAGGCCGCGACCCTCCCTGAGCCGCGCGGAGACCGGGCTCCAGAGATGTTGCACGACGGGCGTCCCGAGCACCGTCGGACGGACCGGGGCGCGAAAGTTCTCCGCGACCGGTTCGAGGGCTTCCCGTACCGCGCGCAGCACGACCTGGTGTTCCCGGAGCTCCTTCGGATCGGAACGCAGGGCACGCCGGATCGTGGAGTCTCGGCCCGGGTTGCCGCCACGCCGGGCGGTCCCCGCGAGGACGGAGACGTCGATCCGCCCGTCGACGAGCCTCACCAGGCGCTCGGGCGACGCCCCGACCACCGCCGCGGAACCGCGTCGGACGAGCATCGCGGTCGCACCGGTTTCGTGGCGGAGCAGTCGCCTGGCGACGGCGAGGGCGTCGAACGCCCGGTCGGCCCGGACCTCGACGGTCCTCGAGAGGACGGCCTTCTCGAGCCCACCGGCCTCGATCGTGCGCAGGATGCGCTCCACCCCGCGGCGAAACCTCTCGCTCGATCCGGAGGAATCGACCTCGAAACGGCAGGGTCTCGACGCGCGCGCGGGGAAATGGCCCGGGCGACCGGACGCCCGACGGTCGAGCGCGCCCGCCACGCGATCGAGCATCTCGGCGAGGGACGCGACCACGTCGCGGTCTCGCTCGTGCCCCGAGGGCACCTTGCGGGCGATCACGAGCCTCGACGCCCCGTCCCGGCGCACGATCGCGAGGCGCGGCAGGCACCAATCCGCCGAGGGGAACCCTTCCCACTCGCCCTCGGCCCGATGATCCGGGTCGAAGGCGAAACCGCCCACGGCGACAGGGCCCTCGGAGCCCCCGTCCGCAGATTCGCCGAGGACGGCTGCGAGCATGGCCGCGACCTGCTGGAATCGCTCGGGTCCGGTGGCACGTACCGGGAAGGCCTCGCCGACCGCGGCGACCGCGTCGCCCGAGTCCGAGGCCTGCCATAGGAACTGCCGCGACGAAGGGAGCGCCTCGAGAAGGGACAGCGGCTCGATTCCGGCATCGATCGCCCGACTCGCGTGCGCGATCGCGCAGCCTGCGGCGCCGTGGCTCTCCTCCACGCGCCGCATCAGCCGACCCCCTCCCGGGTGGCCGAGATCACCTGTACCGCGCCGAGCCCGAGGACCCGGCGCTCGACCTCGCCGAAGCCCGCCTCGCGAACCTGCCCGAGCAGGATGTCGGTCTCCGGCAGGTAGACCGTGGACTCCGGCAGGTAGCGATACGCGTCGCGGTCGGCGAGCAGCGCCCCGAGAAGAGGGACGACCCGGCGGAACCAGATCGAGTGCCCGAAGCGCAGGAGGGCATTCTCCGGGGTCGCGACCTCGAGCAGGACGAGGCGTCCGCCCGGGCGGAGCACCCGCGCCGACTCGCGGAGCATCGGCGGGATCGAGGTGAAGTTGCGCAGGGCGAACCCGCAGGTGATCGCGTCGGCACAGCCCGAGGCGATCGGCATGGAAAGAGCGTCGCCACGAACGAGCGGCCCGGTGCCGCGACGGCGGGCGGCCTCGAGCATGCCCCCCGAGAAGTCGATGCCGACGGCGCGTACGCCGCGCCGGGACGCGAGTTCGAGGAAGTCACCCGTGCCGCATGCGACGTCCACCAGTCGGTCGCCCGGCCGCAGGCGAGCTGCGTCCATCGCGACGCGGCGCCAGCGCCGGTCGAGACGAAGGGTGAGGAAGCCGTTCAGCCGGTCGTAGTCGGGTGCGATCCGGTCGAACATCGACCGCACCGCGCCCGCCTTCTCCTCTGGCCTCGGCAGCGCTAGCGCCATGCGACCTCCAGCGTCCCGAGACGCGTCGCCTCGATCGCCGTCGCGAGTGCCGCCTGCTCGCCGGCCTTCTCGAGACGCGAGAGTGCGCGGGCGACGAGCGTTCGATGGAAGTGGTGAGCGACGAGAGCCGTCACCGCGGGGATCATGCGCTGGAACGCGAGGGCGACCTCTTCGGCC
>JAGWVP010000468.1 GCA_018970825.1 bacterium
CGCAACGGCTACCTTTCCAGCGACCGACGACCGGCGGAGCCCTTCTTCCTGTTCGTCCACTTCTTCGACGCGCACAACCCGTACGTCCCGCCCGAGGAGGACGCGAAGCTGTTCCCGCCGGAGGGGAACTCCCCGAGCGACCTCGACCGCGAGATCGCGGCCTACGACGGCGAGATCCACTACGCCGACGCCCGCATGGGCGAACTCCTCGACCGGCTCTCGTCGGCGGGCCTGCTCGACGACACGCTGGTGGTCGTGGTCGGCGACCACGGCGAGGGCCTCCAGCAGCACGGCTGGATGAACCACGGCATGATGATCTACGACGAGGCGGTCCGGGTGCCGCTGCTCGTCCGGTGGCCCGGGCACGTCCGCGGCGGCCGCTCGATCTCGGCCCCCGTCTCGCTCGTCGACCTGGCACCGACGCTGCTCGACCTGGCCGGGTTGCCCGGGGCGCTCGCGAAGCGCCAGGGCCGGAGCCTCGCCCCCTCGCTCCTCGGCGACGCACCGCTCGACCCGCTCCAGCCGATCTTCCTTCAGAGACGCCTGTACGAGGTCGAGCAATTGCGCGGCGTCGCGGTCCGGGGCAGCAAGTTCGCGGTGCGCTCGGGGACGCTCAAGTACCTGGAGGCGCCCGCGGAGGGAACGCGCGAGCTCTACGACCTCTCGAGCGACCCCGGCGAGCTCGTGAACCTCGCCGGCGACCGCGTGGGCGACGCAAAGCGCCTCCAGTCCGTGCTCGCACAGTGGCTCGCGCGGACTCCGCAGGCGAACGCGGGCGGCGTCTCGTCCGACGACGCAGAGCGTCTGCGCGCCCTGGGCTACGTGCAGTGACGCCGCCGCCGCGCGCGCGCCGCCTCGCCGCCGCCGCGACGGTCGCGTTCGCGGTCCTGCTCGGGGCCGCCGGGTGCACGCGCGACGCCGGCACGTCGACCTCCGCCGATCGCGGTGCGGATGCCGGCGCGCGGGCCGTCGCGGCGCCGGGTCCGGTCGCCGCAGCGCCGGCGGCCGCGCGCCCCGCGAACCTCCTGCTCGTCACCGTGGACACGCTGCGCGCCGATCACCTGGGTTTCGACGGCTACGCGCGCGACACGAGCCCGCGCCTCGACGCGCTCGCGCGCGAGGGCACCTGGTTCCGGCGCTGCTACACGCAGTCGTCGACCACGGGGGCCTCGCATGCGACCCTCTTCAGCTCGCTTCCGCCCCAGCGGCACGGGGTCTTCGCGAACAAGCAGCGCTTCCCCTCCGGCATCCCGTCGCTGATCGGGGAGCTACGCGGACACGGCTATGCGACCGCGGGATTCGCCTCGAGCGTCGTCGTGGGCCGCAAGTTCGGCCTGCAGGACGTCTTCGAGCACTTCGACGACGAGTTCACGACGATGGAACTGAATCGCGTCGCTCGCGGCGAGCGACCCGCGGCCGACACCGTCCTCGCCGTCGAGAAGTGGATCGCGTCGGTGCCCCCGGACAAGCCCTTCTTCGCCTGGATGCACCTGATCGATCCCCACGGCCCCTACGCCGCGCCGGAGAACCCGGATCGGTACGTCGGCGACGCGCTCGACGGCCGGATCGGCGCGCGCTTCCCGATCGGCACCGACGACTTCCAGCCCGGCCACATCCCGCGCTACCAGGTGCTCGACGGGCGCACCGACGCCGACTACTACGTCGCACGCTACGACGCCGAGATCCGCTACGCCGACGGCCAGCTCGGCCGCCTGTTCGACTTCCTGCGCGAGCGCGGCCTCGATCGCGACACGCTGGTCGTGATCACGTCGGACCACGGCGAGACGCTCGCCGAACCGGGACACAGGCTCCTGTTCTCGCACGGCAACATCGCCTACGAGGAGACCTCCCGCGTGCCGCTCGTCGTGCGCGAGCCGCAAGGCGCGAAGCGCCTTGCGGCGGTGCCGCAGGACTCCCCGGTCGGGCTCGTCGACCTCGCCCCGACGGTCCTCGGGCTGCTCGGCTTCGAGGCGCCGGCGGGCTTCGAGGGGCGCGACGTGCTGCGCCGCCCGCATGCGCCCGGCGACCCGATGTTCACCTGGGGCGCCTACGGCACGAAGCGCCTCGAAGACGAGATCGGCACCCAGTTCTCGGTGCGCGAGGGAGAGCTCCGCTACCTGCGGAACTCCGCCGACGGGCGGCCGGAGCTCTACGACCACCGGGACGACCCGGCCGAGGCCCGCGACGTGGCGGCCGCCCGCGAAGCGGACGTCGGGCGGCTCGGCGAACTCGTCTCGAAGGAGTTCTCGTCTTCGTCGGCGCCCGCGCCGATGAAGACGATGACGCCGGACCACGTCGAGGCCTTGAAGGCGCTGGGCTACGTCGAGTAGGCCGGGCGACATGGAGCCGGCACGCGCGGCCTCGGCCCGCGGGGCCGCGGGACACGGTGGGGAGAGGGGCGAGGCGCGACGCACTCGATCCCTGCCTCGCAGACTCCACCTGGTCTTCGCCGCGGCCGCCCTGCTCTTCTGCGCCCCCTACCTCCGCCCCGGCCGCGTGCTGCTGCCGACCTCGCTCGCGACGATGCCGCCGTGGTCGGAGCCGGGCGCGAGCGCACCGCCGTCGAACGACCTCATGGCGGACGCCCTCGTGCTGACGCTGCCCGAGCGCGTGCGCAACGGCGCGTCCCTGCGCGCGGGCGAGATCCCCTCCTGGAATCCGCGGATCTTCGGCGGCTACCCGCACCTCGCGATGATCCAGAACGACGCGCTCTACCCGCTCTCCGCACCGTTCGACGCACTCGAGCCGGTCTCCGGGATGGCCTGGAGCATCGCGCTGCACCTGGCGCTCGCGGGCAGCCTCGCCGCGATCCTCCTGCGGGAGACGGGCGTGTCGCGCGGTGGCGCGATCGTGGGCGGGATCGCCTTCGCGCTGAACGGCTTCTTCCTCGTGCGCGCGAGCGCGCCGAGCTACGTGTTCAGCGGGACCTGGTTCCCGCTCGTGCTGCTCGGTGCACGAAGGCTCGCCCGCGGGGGGCGGCTGCGCGACGGTCTTCCGCTCGTCGGGGGCGTCGCGATGGCGCTGCTCGGCGGGCATCCGCAGGTCGTCTCTCTCGAGACCGTGGCCGCCGCGGCCTATGCGGCGTGGAGCGCATGGAACGCCGCCGGGGCCCGACGCGAGGATGCGGCCGTCGAGACGCACCGAGCGTCGCGGCACCTCGCCGCGGTCGCACGAACGGCCCTGCTGTTCGCCGG
>JAGWVP010000469.1 GCA_018970825.1 bacterium
CTCGCACGTGGTGGCTCTCGGTCTTGATGGTGGAACCGACGTCCCCCAAGTAGAAGTCGACCGTCGATGCACGGTCGGGGATCAGGTAATTCGTCGAAGATGACCAAAGCTTCCCCGAACTGCCGCAGCTGCAACCCTTGGTGAGGGGCGGATTGCCGAGGCTCGTACACCCGTTCGTGCACCCGGCGTAGAACTGGGGCGGCAGGGTGGGATCGACGGCGGCGAGACTCACCAGCGTGAAGAGCTCGAACGACGTGGGGAGGCGCCAGTCGCAATACCCCGCGAAACACGGAGGCTTGTTCAAGGCCGCCAGGAAGACCGTGAAGACCGTGCCATTCGCGATCTCGGTCCTCGACGTCCAGGTGTAGGTGTCGTCCTTGTCGTGAATCGTGCCGTTGTCGGATTTCTTCTCCCAGAAGAGACCCGTGCGCCGGTCCTTGATGACGCCGTTCCCGATGTCCTCGTACATCCGCGAAAGCCCGGCGGTGGCGTCCCCGCTCGCTCCGTAGGAAGACTTCTGGCCGGTCCGAAGCGGCCGCCCCTTGGTGGGACGGGTCGCACCCGCTTCCGTCGTCGCAAGCAGCAAGGCCGACGCCGCGAGGTTCAGAACCCTTTTCATGGCCGTCTCCCTTCAGGGCATGGTCGTGCCCGAGTCGGCGACGGCGGTAAAGTCCGAAACAAAGGGCGCACGGTATTCGTTCCGGACGGCCCCCCTCGACGGCGCGACCGCCCGGCCACCCCCGGCGAGCGTCCGCGAGGGCGACAACCTTGTTCACCAGGGCCTATGCGCGCCGAGCGGCCCGCTCGGCTGCGAGCGACGCGAGCCCGCGTGCGACCGTCACGAGTTCCTCCCCGCCCCGCACCCGCTCCGCCCCGAAGCGCTCGTCGAAGATCCGCCGCACGCGCGGCACGAGCGAGGTGCCGCCGGTCAGGAACACGCGCTCGACGTGCCTGCGCTCGACTCCCGCTCCGACGAGCAGGGCATCGACGCAGCTCTCGAGCCGACGCACGTGGTCCTCGATCCACAGGTCGAAGTCCGCGCGCGCGATCTGCTGGTCGATCCGGCGGGGCAGCTCGCGAAACAGCAGGCGCGACGACTCTGCGCTCGACAGCCCGACCTTGGCCTCCTCGACCGCGCGGTAGAGAAGGTAGCCCAGGTCGTCCTCGACGAGCTTCACGAGGCTCCTGATCTTCGACGGCTCGACCGCCTCGCGCTCGACCTGTCGCAGCGTCGCGAAGACGTCCCGGCTCCCGAGCACGGACACGTCCTCCCAGCGCTCGAGCCGCGAGTAGATCCAGGACGGCACGGGCAGGTCCTTCCCGTGGGCCGTGCGCCGCTGGGATCCGAGTCCCAGCCGGGGCGAGACGACGTGGCGCACGATGCGCCCGTCGAACGCACCCCCCGCGAGCGGCACTCCGCCCACGGCCAGGATGCTCTGCGCGCGGTCGCCATCGACCTGCCCGGGCCCGAGGCGCGCGAGGCAGAAGTCGCTCGTTCCGCCGCCGAAGTCGCCGATCAGCACGAGCTCGTCGCGTTCGAGATCGCGCTCGTACTCGAAGGCGGCCGCGATCGGCTCGTACTCGAACTCGACCCGCGAGAATCCGGCCGCGAGCGCGGCCCGCTCGAGCCGGGCGAGCGCCGCCGCGTCGCGCTCCGGGTCGCAGACGGGTTCGTCGCCGAGCACGAAATGGACCGGGCGCCCGAGCAGCACCTCGTCGCCGGGGTCGCCGAGTTGCTCGCGCGCGGCCGCGCGGAGCGCGCGCAGCTGGATCGCGACCAGCTCTTCGAGGGTGAAGCGCCAGCCGTGGATCGTCGTCTCCTCGAAGAGTCGGCTCGCGAGGTAGGACTTGAGGCTCTGCAGGAAGCGTCCGCCGCCCTCGTCGAGGTAGGCGGCGACCGCCGCCGGCCCCGCCGTCGGATCCGGTCGCCTGTGCGGCGAGGGATCCTCGGCCGACGAGAAATGGAGCACCGAGCGGAAGACGGGCGTCTCTCCCTCCGCGCCGGGGAACCGGGCGAGGCGTGCCGCGTTCCGTCCCGCCGCGACGCCGACCGCGCTGTTCGTCGTCCCGAAATCGAGCCCGAGCAACGCCGGGGCCTCAGGACTCGACGTATCCGGCGGCCTGGAGCCGGAACATCTGCGCGTATCGCCGGTCGGAGGCGAGGAGCTCCGCGTGGGTCCCCAGCTCGGTGAGCCTCCCCTCCTCGAAGACCGCGATCCGGTCCGCGAGCCTCACCGTCGAAAACCGGTGCGTGATGAGCAGCGCCGTCCGGTCGCGCGCGAGTTCCTGGAAGCGGGCGAAGGTCTCGGACTCGTGCTCCGCGTCGAGCGCCGAGGTCGGCTCGTCGAGCACGAGCAGTCGCGAGCGGCGCATGAAGGCGCGCGACAGGGCGAGGCGCTGCCACTGGCCGACGGAGAGGTTGGTGCCGCCGAACCAGCGCCCGAGCAGCGCTTCCCAGCCGCCGGGAAGGGCCGAGACCAGGTCCTGCACCCCGCCCGCGGCGCCGGCGCGCTCGATCGCGTCGCGGTCCTTTCGGTCGGGCAGCCAGCCCACTCCCACGTTGTCGGCGAGCGTGAAGTGGAAGCGGACGAAATCCTGGAAGATCACGCCGACCCGCGCCCGCAGCTCGGCCGGCTTCATCGTCGCGACGTCCCGGCCGTCGATGCGGATCGTGCCCGAGGTCGGTCGATGGAGGCCCGCGAGGAGCTTCACGAGCGTCGTCTTGCCGGCGCCGTTCGGCCCCACGAGCGCCATCGTCTCGCCGGGCTCGATCACGAGCGAGACGTCGGAGAGGGTGTCGCGAGACGCGCCCGGGTAGCGGTAGCAGACCCGGTCGAGCTCGACGCGGGGCGGGAGATCGCCCATCTCGATCGCGGGGATCTCCTCGTGAGGCTCGTCCTCGGGGACGGAGAGGTACTCCGTCAGGTTCGTCATGAAGAGGTTGTCCTCGTAGAGCCTCGCGACCGCCACCAACGCCGACTGGAAGGCCGCCTGCCCCTCCCGGAAGGCGACGAGGTAGAGGGTCATCGTGCCGACGGAGATGTCGCCCGCCACCGCGCGCCGCACCACCCAGGCGTAGCAGGCATAGAGCACCGCGAGGCTCAGCGTTCCGACGAAGAAGCCGCTGCGGGAGCGGCGACGCGCGAGGTCGGCGTCCTCGTCCCGGAAGCTGCGGTGGA
>JAGWVP010000470.1 GCA_018970825.1 bacterium
CATCGCCGAGCTGCTCAAGGACCAGGGCTACATGACCGCCCAGTTCGGCAAGAACCACCTCGGCGATGCCGACGAGACCCTGCCCACCGCGCACGGCTTCGACGAGTTCTTCGGTTCGCTGTACCACCTGAACGCCGAGCAGGAGCCGGAGAATCCCGACTACTTCAAAGATCCCGAAATGATCAAGAAGTATGCGACGCGCGGCGTGATCCACAGCTGGGCCAACCCGGACGGCACGCAGAAGATCGAAAGCACCGGTCCGCTCAACATCGAGCGCATGAAGACCATCGACGAAGAGGTCACGGCCCTCACGCTGGACTATCTCGAGAAGGCGAAGAAGGCTGACAAGCCGTTCTTCCTCTGGTGGAACTCCACCCGCATGCACATCTTCACGCACCTCAAGGCCGAGTCGGAGGGCAAGACCGGTCTGGGCGTCTACGCCGACGGCATGGTCGAGCACGACGGCCACGTCGGGCAGGTGCTCGACAAGCTCAAGGCGCTCGGCATCGAGGACAACACCATCGTCATGTACTCGACCGACAACGGCGCGGAGACCTTCACCTGGCCCGACGGCGGCACGACCATGTTCCGCGGCGAGAAGAACACCCAGTGGGAGGGCGGCTACCGCGTTCCCTGCGCCATCCGCTGGCCCGGCGTCATCAAGCCCGGCACCATCGTCAACAACATCGCCTCGCACGAGGACATGCTCACCACCTTCCTCGCCGCCGCGGGCGACGCGACGGTGAAGCAGGACCTGCTCAAGGGCCGCACCATCGGCGGCACGACCTACAAGGTCCACCTCGACGGCTACGACCTGGGCCCCGCGCTCAAGGGCGAGTCCTCGTGGCCCCGCAACGAGTTCATCTACTGGACCGACGACGGCAGCGTCGCGGCGCTTCGCTACGAGGCGTGGAAGGTCATGTTCCTCGAGCAGAAGGCCGAAGGACTCCACGTGTGGCAGGAGCCCTTCACGGCGCTGCGCGCGCCGAAGCTCACGAACCTCCGCATGGACCCCTTCGAGCGCGCGCAGTCCGAGGCGATGGACTACCCGCGCTGGTACCTCGAGCACATGTACACCATCGCTCCTGCCGCCGGCTACGTGGGCCAGTGGCTGCAGAGCTTCAAGGAGTTCCCGCCGCGGCAGAAGCCTGGCAGCTTCAACCTCGACCGGGTGATGGAGCAGGTCACCAAGGGCGGGGGCTGAGCCGCGGGTGAGCCGGTCCCTCCGGCGGATCCCGGGCGGCCGCACGCTCGTCCGATCGAGCCCCTTCGTCGTGGCGGCCGCGGCGCTTGCCGCCTTCGTGGCGGCCGGCACCGCGGCCGCGCGAGCGGGCAAGGACCCGCTCCCGTCCTGGAACGAGGGGCCCGCCCGGCGCGCCATCCTCGACTTCGTCGAGCGGACGACCCGGGCCGGCTCACCCGACCGGGTGGCGCCGGCCGCCCGGGTCGCCGTGTTCGACAACGACGGCACGCTCTGGGCCGAGAAGCCGACCTACGTGCAGGCGCAGTTCGTGGTCGACCGCGTGCGGGCGCTCGCACCCTCGCACCCCGAGTGGCGGGAAAAGGAACCGTTCGCGTCGATCCTCGCCGGACGTCCGGCTGCGGCCCTGTCCGACCAGCGCGCGCTGGTCGAGGCCGTCGTCGCGACGCACGCCGGGCTCACGACGGAGGAGTTCGAGGCGGTCGTCCGGGAGTGGATCGCGACGGCGCGGCACCCCTCGACCGGCCGGCTCCACACCGAGATGGTGTACCAGCCGATGCTCGAGGTCCTGGACCTCCTGCGCGCGAACGGCTTTCGAGTGTTCATCGTCTCGGGTGGCGGCATCGACTTCATGCGGCCGTGGGCCGAGGAGGTCTACGGCATCCCGCCGGAGAGGGTCGTCGGCAGCGCGATCGAGACCCGGTACGAGTCGAGGGACGGCAAGCCCGTGATCGCGCGCCTTCCCTCGATCGCCTTCGTCGACGACGGCCCCGGCAAGCCGGCGGGAATCCAGCGCCAAGCCGGGAGGCGCCCGGTCGCGGCGTTCGGGAACTCCGACGGAGACTTCGAGATGCTGGAGTGGACGACGTCGGGTCCCGGGCCGCGGCTCGGCGTGCTCGTTCGGCACACCGACGCCGAGCGCGAGTGGGCCTACGACCGGGAGTCGTCCGTCGGACGTCTCGACCGCGCGCTCGACGCGGCGCCGGGCCGAGGGTGGGTGGTCGTGGACGTTCGGCGGGACTGGCGCACCGTCTTCCCGCCCCTGCGATCCCGCCCGAACGTCTCGCCGACACCGGCGCGCTGATTTGACAGCCCGGGCCGGGCACCCGTTTAAGGAAGGAGAGGGCACGCCCGCACCGCGGCGCGCCCCGGGCCCCCGGCACCGGGATCGACGCACGCCATGTACGAGCGCTTCTTCGGACTCGACGAGTTGCCCTTCCAGCTCACGCCCGATCCGCGGTACCTCTTCCTCTCCTCCAAGCACCGCGAAGCGCTCGGTCACCTGGTCTACGGGATCCGCGAGGGCGCGGGCTTCGTCTGCATCACCGGTGAAATCGGGGCCGGCAAGACGACGCTCCTGCGCGCGCTGCTGCGCGAGGCGGACGACTCGACGAAGTACGCCTACATCCTGAACCCGGTGCTGACGGGAGTCGAGCTCCTCGAAGAGATCAACCACGAGCTCGGCGCCGAGTCGACCGGCACGCGCCGCGAGCTGCTCGCCGCGTTGAACCGCGTGCTCGTCGAGCAGCGCGCGCTGGGTCGCCGCGTCGTGCTGGTCGTCGACGAGGCGCAGTCGCTCGACGGCGGGATCCTCGAGCAGCTTCGCCTCCTGTCGAACTTCGAGACGGAGTCCGCGAAGCTGCTCCAGGTCGTCCTCGTGGGCCAGCCCGAGCTGAGGCAGTTGCTCGCGCGCCCCGAACTCGAGCAACTGAACCAGCGGATCACGGTGCGCTGGCACCTCGGTCGCATGGACCGGGCCGAGACCGCGCAGTACCTGGCGCACCGGGTGCGGACCGCGGGGCAGACGCGAGGCCTCTTCGACAAGGGCGCGATCGCCGTCATCCACGAGCATGCGCGCGGCACCCCGCGGCTGATCAACGTGACCGCCCACCGCGCCCTCATGGTCGCCTACGCGGAGAGTTCGCCGGAGGTGACGCGTGCGATCGCGCGCCGGGCCGTCGGC
>JAGWVP010000471.1 GCA_018970825.1 bacterium
GCTGCGCGCTCTCTCGTTCGCGACGCTCGGGCTCTCGCTCGCCGGCGCGCTCGCCCTCGGTCGCGCGGGGAAGACATGGCCGGGCCGGCTTCGCTCGGCGTCGGCGGCCGCCGGGCTCTCGCTCGCGATGCTCTGGATCGGTGCGCGGCGGGTGCCGGTCGAGCCGTCGCCGCTCGGCGCCGAACTGCCGCCGGTGTTCCGCTGGCTCGCCGGGCAACCGGTCACGGGCGGCGTGCTGGAGGTCCCGGGTGCGGTCGCCGAGGAGGACCTGGGAGGCCTCGTGCGCGAGGCCCGTGCGATGCTCCACTCGACCGTCCACTGGCACCCGATCGTGAACGGCTACACGGGCTATCCGCCGGCCTGGGGCGAGCTCGCGAAGTCGCTCGCGCACCGCCTGCCGGACCGGGACGCGCTGCAGTCGCTCGTGAATCTCGCCCCGGTCTCGCGCGTGATCCTGCACCGCCGAGCGATGGGGGAGGTGCCGTCGGACGCGTGGGAGGCACATGCGCGCGGCGCGGGGCTCGTCGAGCGCGCACGCTTCGGCGACGACGTGGCGTTCGACGTGACGCTCGCTCCCGACCGGGACTGGCGGTCGGCGCCGAACGCGCCGCCCGCGGCGACGACCCTCGAGGGGACCGCGCTCGCTCCGCTCGGGCCCGGTTGCGCGGCCGGGTCGATCGAGGCCGAGTTCCCGGCCGAGATGCGCATCGCGCTCGGAGCGCGAAGCGTGCCGGTCTCGGTCGCGAATCGCGGCGACTGCCGCTGGCCCGGCCTCGCGGTTCGCCCCGCGGGGCTCGTGGTCGTGCGCGCCTCGTGGGCGGACGTGGCGGACGACGCGAGACCCCCGGTGCTGCGCTCGCGGCTGCCGCACGACCTCGCGCCCGGGGGCGTCGCGCGGTTCGATGCCTTCGTCCTGTCGCCGCGCTCGACCGGTGTGCATCGCCTGCGTCTCGACGTCGTGCAGGAGGGTGGGGGCGGGCCCCCGATCGCGAGCGTCGAGCGGGACGTGACGATCCTGCCGGCGCGGCCCCGACCGCCGCTTGCGCCCGCGATCTCCGGGGATCAGGGCGCGGGCGGCGGGGCCTCGGCCGGGACGACCGAGTAGATCCGCACGAGCGGCCCGGGGCGCTCGACCCCGTCGAAGTCGTGGAACGGTGCGTAGTAGGCGTCGGCGTCTTCGTACCAGCCGCGCGGCTCGGTGCCCCGCCACGGCACGAACTCGGCTTCCAGGCGCAACCGGGGCCGAAGCCGGTCGAGGTCGGCCGCGTCGACCCGCGAGAACGGCAGGGGGTGATCGTGCGACACGACGAAGCGGGCGTTTCCCGGGTCGAGGCCTTCGCGCCCGCCGAGCGGGCGGATCTCGACCTCGCGCGGCATCACCGGGACGCCGTAGGGCCAGATCCTCGTCCCCAGCACCCCGACCACGTCGCCCCTGCGCGCGTGTCGCGAGAGCCACTCGGTCGCGAGCACGCGCGTGTCGGTGGCGGCGAGGATGCGGTCGTGTCCCACCGACCTCGCGAGCGGCTCGGCCGCGACCGCGAGCGTCGAGGCGACGATCGCCGGTACCGCGAAGCGGCCGAGTGGCCGGGCCGCGTGGACGAGAAGTCGCGCGACGAGCAGTGCGAGCAGCGGGAGAATCGGGGTCAGGTAGCGCACGTGGTGGACCGGGGAGACGCCGATCGTGACGAGCCAGATCGCCGAGAAGAGCGTCGCGAGCACGAAGAAGGGATCGCGACCCCGCGCGCCGAGGACGAGCGCCGGCACGCACAGCAGGGAGAAGAGCAGGCCCGTACCCCAGCGGAACGAAGTGGTGAGGTGGTACCACCAGGCCCGTTCGAACGGTCGTTGCAGGTCGGCTTCGCCGCGCGGCGCGAACACGGTCTTGATCGCGGGACTCATCGTCTCCCAGACGAAGGGCCAGTCGAGGACCATGTAGGGTCCGGTCGCGAGGAAGAGGCCGACCGCCGCGAGCGCACCGATCCAGACCGGCGCGGTGGGGAGGAGCCGCCGCCAGCCGGCGCGCGTCGACGACGCCAGCCCCGCCGCCCACAGCGGAATCAGCAGGAGGATGCCGGGCTGCTTCATGCCGGTCGCGATCCCGATCCAGAGGCCGGCGACGAGCCCCCGGCGCCCGGTCGGCTCGTCGACCAGGCGGGCGCATGCGGCGAGCGCAGGGACGATCGCGAAGGTGAGGAAGGCCTCGGCCTTCAGCGAGTGGCAGTCCCGAACGTGCAGGAAGCAGGTCGCGAGCAGGGCCGCCGCGACCAGGCCGACGGCGCGGCCGTCGCGGCGGCGACCGACGAGGTAGACGGCGGCCACGGTCGCCACCCCGACCAGTGCCGCCAGCACCCGCCCGTGGACGATCGGGCTCGTCCAGCGGCCGTCGGGGTTGCCGAAGAGGGCGGAGAGCAGCGCGGACGGGTAGGGTGGCACCGGCGTGAAGAGGCCGCGGACGAGCAGCGCACCGGCGCTCCACAGCCAGACGAGATAGAGGTAGAGGCCGGGGTAGACGTGGTACCTGGGATTGAAGTCGCCGCGGGCGAAACGGAAGGACGGTTCGAGGATCTCCTTCTCGTCCGGCCGCACGAGCGGATGGGGATGTCCGAAATCGATCGCCCACAGGCGGAGCGCCGCTGCCAGCGCGAGCACGATCGCGACGGCCGCGATCGTCGCGATCCGTCTCGTCCGCGCCGACACCGGGACGGACGCTAGCCCCGATGTCCCGCTCGGGCAAATCCCCGGCGATCGCGTTCGCCGTCTTCGTCGTGGTCGCGGTCGCGGGCTTCCGCCCGCTCTTCACGCGGTGGAACGAACTCCCGACCTACGGCGGCGGCGACGTGCCCGCGATGGCGCTCGCCGACCGCAACCTGAACGTCTGGATCCTCGGCTGGGTCGCGCATGCGCTCGTGACCGACCCCTCGCGACTGTTCGACGGCAACATCCTCCACCCGGCCCGCGACACGATCGCGGGCTCCGAGAACATGCTCGCCCACGTGCCGTTCACGGTCCCGGTCCTGCTCGCGACCGGGAACTCGGCCTGGGTGCTGAAGATCATGATGTTCGAGAGCATCGTGCTGACGGCGTTCGCGGCCTGGCTGGTCGTCCGCCACCACGCCCGGGACGGCGCGGCGGCGATCGTCGCGGGCGTGCTGCTCA
>JAGWVP010000472.1 GCA_018970825.1 bacterium
GCTCAGCCCCGCGCGCGGGCGGGCAGGAAGCGGACCGCGACGTCGGCGGCCGCGAGGGCGAGGGCGAGTGCAGCGAGCGCACGGGCGAGCGGCCGCGCGGTGCGGCGCTCGGCGGGGGCCCGCGCGAGGACGGCGTCGAGGGGTGCATCGACCGCGCCGCCGGTGATCTCCGCCACCTGCGCCGCCAGCGCGCGGTCGGGCTCGGCCTCGGGATCCTCCGCCCGGGCCTCCTCCTCGCCGGCCGCCGGCGGCAGCCACTCGTCGTGGGAGAAGAGGGTCTTCCCGTCGCGACGCAGCGTGACCACGACCCGAGGCTCGATCGCATCGAGCGGCGGCAGCCCGACCTCGTGGTGGCGCGGTCCGAGCGCGGCGGGGAGGAGATCGCGCACGCTGCCGTCGCGCCCGGTCACGCGCACCGAGAGATCGCCGCCCTCGCCCGCTTCGTAGGTGTCGATCGAGAGGATCGGACGGGCCCCCTCGCGGCGGAGCGCGAGCCGGACCTCGTCGCCCGCCTGGGGGCGCGCGACCCAGCGGACGAGCTGCGCCCAGAAGCGCCGGACGTGCTCCCACGACTGCCACTCGGGCGAGGGGTCCGCGGTGAACACCGCGACGCGGCCGAGCCCGTTCTGCCAGCCCGCGAGCACCGGTGCGCGCTCGCCGCCGCGCTCGGTCACGAGCCACGCCTCGGCCTCGGGCTTGAGCGGAACGGCGGCCATGCCGTGGAGCACCGGCATCTCCTCGCGATCGAGGCCGCCGAGCGCTTCGGCGGCCTTCGCCTGCGGCCGGAACGACGCTTCGCGCGCCGCGCGGGTCTCCTCCGCCCTCCGTTCGGCCTCTTCCCGCTCGCGCCCCGCGCGTCGCCTCGTGTCGTCGATCAGGAGGCTCGGCAGCGCCTCGCCGTCGGTGACGAGGTGGAAGCTGCCGCCCGTGCGTTCGGCGATCTCGCGCACGAGCTCGACGCTCTCCTGTTCGTCGCCGACGCGGATCGAGGTCACGGTGATGCCCGAAGCGACGAGGGCATCGAGCAGTCCGGCGTGCTCGCCGGCGGGCCGGATGCTCGCGCCGTCGGTGATGAGGATCACGTGCCGCGTCCGCTGCCCGCTGCCGACGAGCTGCCGCGCCGCGATCTCGAGTGCCTCCTTGAAGTCGGTCCCGCCGCTCGGCTGCAAACGCGAGATCGCGTCGTTCACCTCGCCGCGGGACTCCGAGAGGGGCCGGAGCGGGGCGAGCACGGAGGTCTGCGTGTCGAAGGCGACGACGCCGAGTCGATCCTCCTCCTTCAGCTGCGCGACCAGCGCCAGCGCGGCCTGGCGCGCGTACTCCATGCGGGACGGCTTCTCGCGGGTGGAGACGATGCCGTAGGTCATGCTCGACGAGCGGTCGAGCACGAGGAAGAGTGCGAGCGGTTCGCGTTCCTTCTTCGGCTGCTGCTGTTCCCGGAAGCGGACGGGCAGGAGGCGCTCGAGCGTCGAGCCGCGCAGGGCCGGATCCGCGACCAGTCCCCGTCCCGCCGCGACGAGGAGCCCGCCGCCCGCCTCGCGGACGTACTCGTCGAGGGCGCGCTGCGCCGTCGCCGGCAGGTCGTCGCGGACGACGTCGCCGAGCACGACGGCGTGGTGCAGCGCGAGGTCGTCCGCGCTCGTCCCGTCGAGGTTCTCGACCCGCGTGACCCGGAATCCCGCCTCGCGGAGCAGGGGCTCGAAGGCCGCGTCGTGCGAGACGAGGAGGACGCGGGGTGCCTGCAGCACCGAGAGACCGGCGAAGCGGCGTGCTCGGGAGGATGCCGCACCGTCGGGTGCCTCGAGCGAGACCGAGATCGTGTAATGACCGGGCGCCCCGGCCTTCACGTCGGCGTCGACCACGGTCCGGCCCGGCGCGAGACGCAGCGGCACGCGACCGAGTTCGCGGTCGCCCTGGCGCGCGACCAGCGTCGCCTCCCGGGGCTCGCGGCCGCGGTTCGCGACCGCCACGGCGAGCCGCACGTCGCGCCCCTCGCGGACCGCGTCGGGGGCCGCGAGTCCCTCGATCGCGAGCGGGGCCTGCTCCCGCGGAGGAAGCGTCGCGAACACCCGCAGGCCTCGTCGCCGCGCGCTCTCGGCCGCGGCACGCACGTCCCCGGTGGTCTGGTTCGAGTCGCTCCACAGGACGAGGACGCCGCCCGATTCGGAGAGGCTCGCGCCCGAGTCGAGCGCGGCCATGAGGTTCGTGGCGCTCGCGTCGACGCCCGGCTCGCGCGCGGTCGGCAGGACGGGCGCCCCGGGCCCGGAGAGCAGGCGCGCGTCGCGTCCGAACTCCACCACCGAGAGGCGGTCGTCGGGGCGCAGCGCCGCGACGAGTTCCGCGAGCCGCGCGTCGCTCCAGGCGCGGTCGGCGGCCGACATGCTCGCCGAGCGGTCGACCAGGGCCGCGACCGAGAGCCGGTCCTCGCGCTGGATCTCGAGGATCGCGGCGCCGCTCGCGGCACCCACGGCCGCGAGGTAGGCAAACGTCCGCAGGGCGCTCGACAGGGGAAACCACGGCCCCGGTCGCCAGCCGCCGGGTTCTCCGGGAGCGCGCCGGTCCGCGAGCCGCGAGAGCAGGACGGCGAGGCCGAGAAAGAGCGGTGCGGCGAAGGCGAGTCGCAGCATCCACGGGTCCGAGAAGGCGAGCGCCCGGTCCCCGAGGCGAAGCCAGGGCACGTAGGCGTCGCTCACGCCGCACCCGCTTCCCGCGGCGCACCCGGTGCACCCGGTCCCGGCTCGAACTCGTCTCCGCGCTCGGCCCGCAGCGCATCGGCCGCGACCACGATCCACTCGGCGAGCATGAGCCCGAGCAGCCCGAGCAGCACGGGCCCGAGCCGGGAGATCCGCTCGGTGCGAGCGGCGGGATCGGCGACGGGGGCGGAGGGCGCGCGGGTCGCGGCGACGACCGCGGGCGCCTCGGGTCCGATCGCCGGTCGGTGCACGTCGGACTCGCCGGGGTCGACGAAGGAGACGAGGACCGGGATCTCGCGCGACGCCGTCTGCGCCCGCCAGGCGCCCGCGCGGTCGAGGACCGGGTCTTCGCCCGGCGCGACCTCGCGCTTGTCGCCGTCGGGCGACGAAATCCGGAGAACCGGCTCCTCGGCCGAGCCGGCGTGCAGTCGCTCGCCGCTCGAGCGGAC
>JAGWVP010000473.1 GCA_018970825.1 bacterium
CCCCTCGGCCCCTTCCACGATCTCGGCTCTCCCCTCGCGGTGCCGCCCGCCGCCCTCGTGCTGGTCGCGGCGGGGGCTGCGAGCGCACTCCTGCGCGGACGCGCGGAAGACCGGTCGCGGGCCTGGCGTCACGGTGCCCTCTGGCTCTCGGTGGGCTACGCGCTTTCGCTCGGGACGACCGTCGGGTGGGACGGCCGCGAGGTCGTCGCACCGCTCGGGGTCGCCGCCCGCTGGTTCCCCGCGATCTCGGCCGCGCGCGTGCCCGCGCGCATGGGTGTCGCGGGCCTGGTCGGGCTCGCGCTGCTCGTCGGGGCGGCCACGGCGGAGGTCTCCCGACGGATCACCGAGCGCGTCCGCCCGCAGCCGGCTGCAGCCCTCGCCCGGACGGGCCTCGTCGTCGCGGTCGCCCTCGCCCTGTTCGCGCAGTACCGCCACGGCGACGGTCCCGACTCGCAGGACCATCCGCCGCTTCCCGATCCTTACCCCGTGCACGAGGTGGTCGGCACCTCGTCGCCCGTCGACGAGGCACTCGGGGCCTCCGGCGGGCCGCTGCTCGAGTTGCCGATCGAGTCGGCGATCGACCAGGCCCGCGCGATGTACCGCTCGATCCGCCACGGGCGGCCGCTCCTGAACGGCTACAGCAGCTACTGGCCCGAGGGCTGGATGGAGCGCATGGAACTGGCCTCGCGTCTCCCCGACGCCGCCGCACTCGATCGCCTGCGACGCGAGGCCGGCCTTGCCGCGATCCTGCTGCGGACCGCGGAACTCCCGCCCGGCGAGGTCGACCGCTGGATCGCGAGCCCCGACCTCCGTCTCGTCGCCCGCGACGACGAGGCGCTTCTCTTCTCGACCGAGGCGCGGCCTTGAAGGCCCTCCTCTCCTCGGAGCCCGTCCCCGCGACGCAGGCGTGGGCCGTCGCGACGAGAGCCGGGGAGACCCGCGCCTACCTCACGCCGACCTGCGCCACTTGATCGAGCAGCCGAGCGTCGGCAGCTGGTTCGAGGATGGGCGCCCGCCGGAGAGGAGCGCATCGAAGGCCGCCGCGAGTTCCCGGGAAGTCGCCTTCGACGGCTCCTTCCAGCTGTCGTCGACCCGGCCGTGGTAGGCGAGCCTGCGGTCGCGGTCGAAGACGAAGATGTCGGGGGTGCAGACCGCGCCGAAGGAGCGGGCGACGTCCTGGCTCTCGTCGACCAGGTAGGGGAAGCGGTAGTCCTTCGCCCGCCAGCGCTCGAGCAGGCGCGGAGGGGCATCGTCGGGGTAGTCGGCCGCGTCGTTCGAGCAGATCCCGACCATGGCCACGCCGCGCGGGCCGTACTCGTGCGCGAGCGCGACCACGCGGTCCTCGATCGCCTTCACGTACGGGCAGTGGTTGCAGAGGAAGAGGACGGCCAGCACCGGCCGGTCGGCGAAGTCGTCGCGCCGGAACCGGCCTCCGTCGACCGACGGCAGGTCGAAGTCGGGACAGGGACGGCCGATCTCGGGAGCCTCGGATGCGAGCAGCGCCATGCACCCGAAACTACGCGAGCACGGCGGCGAGGACAACGCATCGGGAGATTCCCGACCCGCCGGCGGAGCCGTTGACACGCCCCGCTTCGGACTTATCTCGCGATCACGACGAAGAGAATTCCGCGCGGCGCGAAACGCGCCCCGGAAGCGAAAGGAGACACGAATGATCCAAGGAAACGCCGCCATGCGCGGGTGGGACCCGTTCCGCGAAATCGAGCGCATGCAGGCCGAGTTCTCGAACCTCTTTGCACGCGGCAACGACTCCTACGCACCGGGACATCCCCCGGTGAACGTCTGGACGAGCGACGACGGCGCGCTGCTCTCGGCCGAGGTGCCGGGCGTCGATCCCGAGAAGATCGACGTCTCGGTGGTCGGCGACACGGTCACGATCTCGGGCTCGCGCGCGCTCGAGGAGTCCGCTCCGGGCGTCGAGTTCCTGCGTCGCGAGCGCGGCCACGGCGACTTCCAGCGCAGCCTGCGCCTGCCCTTCAAGGTCGACCCGGAGCAGGTCGAGGCCCGCTGCAAGGACGGAATCCTCTGGCTCACGCTGCCCAAGGCCCGCGAGGCGCGTGCCCGCAAGATCGAGGTGCTCGCCCACTGAGGCGATCCCCCGGACGTCGAACCCCTTCAACCCATCGCGAGGAAGACGAACATGAACGAGACGAACCCCCAGGCCACCGAGCCCCGGACGACCGAGTCGGCCGGCCCCGAGAAGACCCCCTCCCGCGTCGTGCACGTGCCCCGCGTCGACGTCGCCGAGTCGAAGGACTCCTTCCTCGTCGTCGCCGACCTGCCCGGCGTTTCCCAGGAGGACGTCGAGGTCACGGTCGAAAAGAACGTGCTCACGATCGCCGCCCGCGCCGAGGCGCGCGTGCCGGAGGGCTACGAGCACCGCTTCGGCGGCCGCGCCCCGGTCGAGTGGCGCCGCAGCTTCACGCTCGGCGACGCGATCGACCGCGAGGCGATCGCAGCGACGATGAAGAACGGCATCCTGCGGCTCACGCTGCCCAAGGCGAGCCGCGTCCTGCCGCGCAGGATCTCGGTCCGGGCCGCCTGAGTCAGGCGCGCTCGCGACCCGCGAGCCGGAGAAGCTCGGCCTCGTCGATCACGGCGACGCCGAGCTTCTTCGCCTTGTCGAGCTTGCTGCCGGGCGACTCGCCCGCAACCACGTAGTCGGTCTTCGCGCTCACCGAGCCGGAGACCTTCCCCCCCGCCTCGCGCACGATCTCGGTCGCGCGGTCGCGGCTGAGCGTCGGAAGGGTGCCCGTCACCACGAAGACCTTGCCGGCGAGCGGCCCGTCGACCGGACGTTCCGTCCGCTCCTCGGCCATCCGGACGCCCGCGCGTCTCAGTTTCTCGATCACCTCGCGATTGCGAGCCCCCGCGAACCAGTCCTCGACCGCCCGGGCGAGCACCGGCCCGATGCCGGGCACCGCCTGGAGGGTTTCCGCACCCGCCCCGGCGATCGCGTCGATCGAGCCGAAGTGCCCGACCAGCGTGTCGGCCACGACGCCACCCACGCCGTGGATGCCGAGCGCGGTCAGCAGGCGGGCCACCGGCCGATGACGCGCCTCCTCGATCGCGCGCAGAAGGTTCTCGATCCGCTTCTCCTTGAACCCC
>JAGWVP010000474.1 GCA_018970825.1 bacterium
GCCCCGGCGACGGCACCGATCGCGGCGAGCACCGCCCCGTAGAGGAGCACGCCGAACCACAGCACCTGCCGCTCCTCGCCCGAGCCTGACAGCGCGACCGTCACGGCCGCGTCCGCCGCCCCGAGCAGCCAGCCCGCGACCAGTCCGCCCGACGCGCCGAGGACGAGCCCCTCGCCGACCCGGCGCGCGATCGAAGCGGGGGCCTGCGCGCTCCCGGTCGTCGGCGAGACGAATCCGAGATCGCGCGACGCGCGCGCGGCCTCGTCCCAATCGACCTGCCGGCCGTCGACGCGACACCACGCCGGCCGGTAACCGTCGCCGCGCAGCCACCAGACGACGCCGCCCACCAGGGTGAGCGCCTCGGCCGCCCAGAACCCGAGCGCAGCCGAGACGATCGACTCGGCCGGACCCATGAGGTGGCCGAGTAGGTAGTACTGCGCGATCTCGCGGATGCCCTCGCCCGCGATCGTGAAGGGCGAAAGCACGGTCGCGAGAATCTGGATCGTCGAGGCGAAGGTGACCTGCCAGAAACTCGCCTGCGCGGCGGTCACCCCGATCGCGAGTGCGGTGAAGAAGTACATCGCGGCGGTCGTGAAGTGGACGACGAAGGAGAGAGCGGCGGCCGCGGCGATCGTGGCCGGCTTGCCCCGGTAGGCGGTCACCGCCTCGACGAGACGGTCGAGGAACCCCGAGTGCGCTCCTCCGGGAAGACGCGCCGCGATCCAGCGCACGAAGGGCGGACCGGGCCAGACGAAGAGGAGGAAGCAGGCCACGACCGGGAGGAGTGCGACCGGAACGGTCAGGGCCGCGACCTGCCCCGCGCGATCGCCGAAGATCGAGACGCCGAACGGAAGCGCGACCAGGTAGGTGAGGAAGATCCCGGTGAACCCGAGGACCTTCTCGACCAGGGTCGCGCCGGAGGCCTCGACCGAGCGCCCGGAGAAGCGGGCCGCGTCGTAGAGCTTGTAGCCGTCGAGCCCGATCGTCGACGGCAGGAAGGTACCGAGGAAGCGTCCGATCAGGAACGAGCCGAAGACGTGCCGGAACGGAAGCTCGATGCCCTGCCCCCGCAGGAGGACCGACCATCGCAGCATGCTCGCGAGGATGCCGACGACCTTGGTCGCGGTGGCGAGAAGGACGAAACGGGCGAAGGTGCCGAGGTCGATCCGCGGCAGGAAGTCCCGGATCACCTCGAAGGTGGTCGCGGACCTCCCCTCGGGGTCGGTCACCCGGTGGGCGAACAGGAGCCAGAACGCCCCCGCCGTGAGCAGCGCCTTCGCGAGAAGACGCATCGCCGACCGCGAGGCGGCCGGCGAAGGCGGTGGTGCGTCGGTCATGCGGCGGCGCTGCGGCTCAGCGCCCGGAGCGGCTCGCGAGCTCGGCCTCCGCCACGGCGGTCGCCGTCACCTGGTCGCGATGGTTGAACGTCCACAGGTCGAGCTTCACGAGCTTGCGCCCGTCGCGCTCCATCTTGTCGACCACCTTGCCGGTCGCCCAGGTGACGTCGCCCAGGTAGTTGAACTTCTTGTAGCGGGCGTCGACGAAGGACAGGAAGCCGCCGTCGCCGACCCAGTTCTGCACGGCGTGGCACATCCACGAGAGGCGCTCGAGTCCGAGGTCGTAGGCGCCGGCGAGCCCGAGCGTGTTCTGGGTGAACCGGTTGTCCCAGTGGACTCGCTGGGGCGGCTCGGGCACGCCCTGCTCGTTCGGCACCATGAGCATGGGGTGCTTGTCGAGGAGACGCGAGGCGACCACGTTTCCGACGAGGTAGACGCCGAAGAACGACTCGAAGGCGATCTCCGCCGTTCCCGTGAGCGGCCCCTTGATGACGCGACCGATGTCGTCGCCGACCTTCACGTCCTCCCAGAAGCGCTCGGCCGTGCGCTTCTCGGCGCGGTACTCGGCCTGGAAGCGCTCGATGTCATCGGGCGTCCAGGTCGCGAGCTGGTCCTGCTCCTTGTACTTGCTCGTCTCGCGGGTCTTGTTGCGGTCGGCGCGCATGTAGGTGTCGCTGCGGCGGCCGACCTCCGCACCCGACGGATCGAAGTACACGGCCTCGTAGGTCTGGTAGATCGTACGGCCGGCGGTGAAGGCGCTCTCCTTCTCGACGATGTCCTTCAGGTAGCTCTTCGACGTGATGCGGTCGCCGTCGAGGATCGGTCGCTTCCACTCGTAGTGCGAGCCCGACCAGATCGAGTGGACGCCGGGGAGCCCCTCGGGGAGCCCGGCCGAACCGGGGGCGGAGAGGGTGTCGAAGCAGCGCAGGACGACGCCGGGACACTGGAGGCGGCCCCACTTCGTGTTCGCCTTGCAGTAGTCGGCGTCGGTGTAGAGCGGGCTCAGGTCGCCGACCGCGTGTGCGAGGTGCCAGCAGGTGTCGCGATTCACCTCGGTCCGCCACGGCTGGCGACCGGTGAACGAGTGGCCGATGCGCTCGCGCAGCTTCGCGATGGCCTCGTCGGTGATCTTGCCGTGCTCGTACGCCATGTCGTCTCCCTCGACCGGGGCCCCTCGCGGGACGGGAGGCCGGGAACGCCCGGCACAGCCTCCGGCTGCGTGCCTCGTGGTGGTAGCGGGATGGACCGGGCCTTGCCAGCGGAAGCGCCCTCCTTCCCGGTCCCCGCGAGGGAAGGCCCGAGCGACGCGGCGCGTGCATCGCGTCACGGTCGCGCTAAGGTGGACGCGAGCCCTGCCGTCGGGACCCGGAACGGCGCCGCCGCGACGGCCCGAACGGGTCGCGGTGATCATGCCGCGAACCCGGGGCCGGTCGGCACGACACGAGGAACACCGATGAACACGGATACGGACTGGATCGAACTCTCGAGGGACTGCGAGGCCGTCGTGATCCCCGCGGGCAACTCGATCCTCCTGCCGAGCGGCACGAAGGCCGTCGTGACCCAGTCGCTCGGGGGCTCCTTCACGCTCCACGTCCAGGGCTACGGCCTCATGCGGATCTCGAACCGGGACGCCGACGCGATCGGTCGCGAGCCCGAGCCCGCGGCCGCGACGGCCGCGGAGGCCGCCGGACCCCGGCTCGGCGACGACGAGTTCACCGAGGCCGTCTGGAACGAGTTGCGCACCTGCTACGACCCCGAGATCCCGGTCAACATCGTCGACCTCGG
>JAGWVP010000475.1 GCA_018970825.1 bacterium
GGCAACGGCACGGTCCGGGCGACCAACGAGCAGAATCTCGTCCTGCAGTGGGTGCGCCGCGAGTCGCTCGAGGCGCTCCACGGGGCGCTCGTCGACCTGGGCCTCGCCGAGGGCGACGCATCGCTTCTCGCCGACGTCGTGTCCTGCCCGGGGCTCGACTATTGCAGCCTCGCCGTGACTCGTTCGATGGGGGTCGGCGAACGCATTCGCACCCATCTGGCCGAGCAGCGGGTGGACTCCTCGGCGCTCGGTCCCTTCCACGTGAAGATCAGCGGCTGCCCGAATTCCTGCGGCCAGCACCACGTCGGCGACGTCGGCCTCACCGGCTCGATGCTGAAGGACGCCGCGGGGATCGACCGCCCCCACTACTCCGTCCTCGTGGGCGGAAGCGTGGGGGAGGGCCGGAGCCGGGTCGGCAAGCGGCTCATGGGCCGGTTCTCCGAAGACGACACGCCCCGCGTGGTCGCTGCGGTCGCGGCTCACTACGGGTCGGCACGGAAGGGCGGCGAAAGCTTCGCCGAGTTCGTGCAGCGAGCGGGCACCGACGGCCTAGACGCGATCGCCCGGGCGGCCGCGCAGGACGAGGTGAGGTGAACGCGGCTTCCGACGACGACGGTCCGCGCGAGGGCGAGACCGGGGACCAGCCGTCGTCGGAGCCCGGGCCACTCGCCTACGTCGGCACGGTGGTGCGCTGGAGCCCGGAATCCGGCACCGGCGCCGTCCGGACGGCGACCGGGCGCGAACTCGAGTTCGACCTGCAGCACGCGGTCGTGCTGGGGGCCCTGGTCGCCGGGCCTCGGGCCTGGACGATCTCGACCGGCCAGGCCGTCGGCTACGACGTCGGCTGGACGTCGCGCGGTCTCCGCGTCACGAAACTCTTCCCGGCGACCTGAGCCGGAAGCGGCGGGCGCGGCGCCGCCCGGACCCGTCGCCCGTGTCTCGTCTCGACCCGTGGGCCTTTCAGAGCGGCAGCCCGGTCCGGAAGGTGAAGTAGCGGCCCAGGATCTCCCCGACGAGGACCGCCAGTGTCGCGATGTAGAACAGCCCCGTCGCGGCCATCGTCTGCGGGATCAGCAGCACGCGGTGGATCATGAACGCGATCCCGAAGGCCGCGACCGGGCCCAGCAGCACCCGTAGCGCGAAGAGCAGCGCGTGGTCGGCGAGCCCCGGAGGCGGGAAGATGGCCAGGTGCAGCGCGAGAGCCGCGACGCATGCGAGTTCGGCGGCAAGCGCCCACACGAACCATCGAAAGCATCGGCGGAAGGGCTCGATCTCCATGCTCGTGTCGATCAGGTACCAGTGGCCGATCAGCATGCCGGTCGTGACCGCTCCGAGCGCCGCTGCGCCGACGAGGGTCGCGGCGACGGCGAGAACGTGAACGACCGCACCCTGGCCGGCAGCGAGCGCCCATGCACTCGACGCGAGGGCCGCGACTCCCGCGAGCAGGGCGGCGGCGAACAGCCGCGCCCGGGCGGCCATCGCCTCGCCCCAGAGGGTCGAGAGGTAGGCTGCGAACAAGCCGACGTGCAGCAGCCAGAGCCCGGCCTCGACCGCCCCGATGCCGCTCGCGTCGCGGGTGAGCCAGAGCCAGACGGTGCCGAGCCCGCCCACGAGGGATCCGAACAGGAACACCCCGCCGCTCGACTTGAAGAAGCCCCGTTCGAGCTCGTGGAACGGGGGGACCGCGAGGGAAAGCAGGCCTCCGACGCCCAGTTGGCAGAAGACCAGCAGGAAACAGCGCGCAAACAGGGTCATTTCAAGTCCTCGGACGCCCGTGCTAGTGGAGAGGGGGCGTCCAGTCGATGTTCCAACGAGGACGGGCGCCCGACAAGGGACCGACGCCGGGCTCCGGAAACAACCCGACGAGGTCCGGGGAGACGACCATGTTTCGCACGACACGCACCGCGGTTCTCGCGGCCTCGCTCACGGTCCTCGCGACTGCCGCATCGGCCCGGGCCGACGGCCAGGTGGACCCGTCCTACGACGCCTACTCGGTGACCCGCTACGAGGGAAACCGGGCGATCGGAGCCCAGGGTGCCGCACCCAACGGCTACGTGCCTTACGGATCGACCCCGGTGGGCTATGGCTCGGGGGCCTACGGCAACGGTGGTTCGTCGGGCGGCTACGGCGGAGGCTCCTTCTCCGGCGGCTATGGCTCGGGATACGGATCGGGGAGTTACGGCAGCGGATACGTCGCCGGACCGAGCGACCCCGACGCGGCGATTCGGGCGGGGGCGGCTCCCGGCATCGACTACCGCGGCCCCGACACCCTCGGGACCGGGCGCAACTACTACGGCGACCTCTACGTCCAGCGGCGCCTCGTCGGGCGCTACCCGGTCGAGCGCGCTCAGGCAGCCGCGCTCAGCGTGGGCTCCGTCTTCATGAACAGCGTCTTCTTCCCCGTGAAACTCGCGGTCGGCGTCGTCGGCGCCGAGGCCGGTGGATTCGCGGGCTTCATGACGGGGGGCGACGAGGAGGCGGCGGCCGGGATCTGGAACGTCACGACCGACGGATCCTACTTCATCACGCCGCGCATCCTCGACGGTCGCGAGCCGTTCTTCTGGGGAAGCGACGAGGAGTAGTCCAGGACTTCGATCGCGTGATCGGCGAGGCGCCGACGAAGGTCGGAAGACCAGTCCCGCCAGGGGATCTCGCTCGCCTGCCACCATTCGTCCTCGGGCTCGCTCGCGATCGCGACCGCGGCGCGCGCGACCGGATCGGGCTCGAAGAACCAGAGATCGCCCGTCCGGAGGCAGAGCAGCGGCTCGGAACGGAGATCGGCGAGCGCCCACGAGAGCGAGACCTCGGAGCCGGAGCCGTCGGGACCGCGGTCGAGAATCACCGGTTCGGGAAGCCGGGCCAAGGCAACGAGGACCTCGTCTCCTGCGGGAGGTTCCGACGCCTCGGGGCGCCCCAGGAGGAGCGCTTCCACGATCTCGGCCGCGAGGGCCGCGGGCGCAACCAGGGTCTCGAAGCCGCGCTGCCTGCGCCGCAGTCGCAGGCCCCGGCAGGCTCTCGCCGGGACGGGTTCGGGGGATTCGAGGTCGGCGAAGACCGCCCGCGCCGCGGAGGCGACGTCCGCGGGAGTCCCGGCCGCGAGGGCCTCCCGGAACCGCGCGA
>JAGWVP010000476.1 GCA_018970825.1 bacterium
AGCCTCGTCGACCGGGGCCGCGCCCTTGGCCGTGCGACGCTCCGCGATCTTCGACTTGATCATGCGGACGACGTCGAGCGTGCGCTGGTCCTTCGAGCGCATCGCCTGCTTGAGCTCGTCGCCGAGCCGTTCCTCGATCGTCATCGTGTACCTCCGCCCGAAGGCCTACCACCGCCGGACGCGGAACCGCCAGTCGCTCCGCGCTCGTCGCGCGGTGAACCGGCTCAGTCGGCGCGGTCCCGGAACGCGCCGGGCGGTCCCGCGGTGTTCTGCGACGCGGGGGCGGAGAAGGTGGACTCCCAGCACTCGCCGGTCGTGGAGAGCAGTTGCGCGACGACCGGCAGTGCGAACGGTCGCACCGGGTCGGGCAGTCGCGACCCGCGCGCGGACACGGAGACGGAGGCGCGACCCGGGCCGCCCGCGACCAGCTTGACCGAGCCCACGCCGTCGCCGGTGCGGTCGGGGTCCGTGTAGACGAAGCCCGACGAGGTGGCCTTCCAGCACGGCCGCGGATTCGAGATGCGACAGCCGAGCGGACGCTGCGACTGCGACGGGATGCGGATCTCGGCCATGACCGAGCCGCCCGCCCACATGCACAGGCGGTACCCGGTGGTGCCGGTCGGGTCGCCGAACTCCGCAGCGGCGGTCGCAGCCCCGCGCTGCCACGTCCACGCGAACTGGTCGCGATCGGGCGTGCGGCCCTGCGAGAACGCGATCTGCCCGGCCCCGGGAGCAGCCGTCCGGCAGCCGACGCGGGGCGCGGGACCGCACGCGGGCGCGGGCGAGGCCGTCGGCGTGGGCAGCGGGGGCGTGGTCGAGACGCGCGTCCACCAGGTTCCCCAGCGGTCGTCGTCGCGCCCGTTTCCGACCGGGGCGGCCGCGTACTCCTGGATCGTCCAGAGCGTCTCGTCGTCCTGCGGGTCGACGACGGTCGCGCTGTAGTCGCCCCAGCGGTTGCGGCCCGCGCCGAAGTTCTTGAAGTAGGCGTCCTCGCCCGCCTTCGAGACCCGGATCTCCGACTGCGTTCCCGGCGGGTCGGTGCCGGCGCGGGCGACCCACGCCGCCTCCGGGAAGCGGGTCGCATCCGAGCGCGTGAAGCCGATCACGGCGTCGCCGAAGCGGTTCGCGGCGATGCTCGGGTAGACCGCGGCCGAGCCCGCGCCCGGGTCGACGATCCCGGTCTGCGCGATGCCCTCTCCGGTCGCGGCGAATGCCGCGGGGTCGACCTCGTACCAGAGCACGACGTCGCGATCGACGGGCTTCCACCACGGCCACCCGCCGACGTGCGCCGTCCAGAGCCGGCCGTTGCGGAACGACGGGCTGCTCGGGACGACGACGCGGCCGCCGTCGAGACGCGACACGGTACCGGGTTGGCGGGGCGGGAACACGAGGTCGGAGAAGTCGATCTCGACGCGCAGGAGCCCGGTCCCCGCGATCCTCGACCCGGGCAACGGCTCCCACGAGGGAGCGTCGCCCGTCCCGACGATCCTCGACAGCCGCAGCGCGTGCGCGCCGTCGACCAGCACCTGCGAGAGATCGACGATGTGGAGGGCCGGCTCGGCGACGTCGTGGGTGACGGCGGGCTGGAGGGTCGCGCCGGGGATGCCGGAGGCGGCGTGGTCGAATCCGGTCGGGAACACGGTCGCGACGAGAGGGCCGCCCGCGAGCGCGCTCGCCTTGTCGATCACCCACATCTTGGCGCCGGTGAACGAGAGACCGTCGACGGTGAACATGTTCTGCGCGATCGCGATCCAGGTCGCGTTGAAGCCGACGCCCGGGAAGTCGGCCCAGTCGAGGCCGCTCGCGTCGGCGTCGAACGACCAGAAGGTCCAGCCGCCGGTCGGATCCGACGTCTCGCTCACCGCGAGCCACACCTCGGAGGCGGCGGACCTGCCGTTCGCGTCCACGACCGCGAGCCAGCGACCGGCGTGGGCGTCGTAGAAGATGCGCGGGTCGAACGGCTGCCCGGAGAGGCCCGTACCGCCGGTCCAGAACGTCGCGAGCGAGACCGTGCCGAGGTCCGCGCCGGTGCGGTCCTGGATGCGCACCTGCGTGTTCAGCATCGTCACGAGATGCGCCGGGCCGACCGCGCCGCCGGTGTCGGGCGGGACCCGGGTGTTGTCGTCGGGGAGAGCCTCGAAACCGAGCGTCGTGGAGAGCGTCGTCCCGGAGGCGAGACCTCCGCCGGCCGCAGGGGTGCCGGGCGCCTCCGCCCGGCCCGTCGCCGCGGGCGACGACGGAGCCGTCTCGCGGGGCTCCGGCGCCGGGAGCGCCGAGCCCAACGGACGACGTCCCGGCAGCGGCGGGTGGTCGACGAACGGCTCGACGAAGCTGCGGGGTGCGCGCGATGCGCGGGCCTCGCGATCGCGGAGGCTCGCCCAGTCGGCGACGCCGGCGACCGGAACGGCGATCGAAGTGCCCTCGACGGACGGGCCGGCCGCCGGCCCTCGTCCGGAGGCACGAGCGTCGATCCGCGCCGCGGCGAGCAGCACGAACGCCGCGACGAGGGCGCGCGGACTGCGGCGGGGGATCTCCATGCGTCGCGACCTCAGTCGGACTTGCCCTTGAAGAGTCCCGGCGGGCCGGCGAGGTTCCTGCTCGGCGCGAACGCGTTTCCGAAGGTCGACTCCCAGCAGTCGCCGCTCGAGTCGAGGAGCTGCACGACGACCGGCAGCGCGAGCGGGTAGGAGGGATCCGGCAGGAGCGCCCCCTTGCCCTTCGCCTGCACGTTCGACGAACCGGCGGTCCCCGCCTTCAGCTTGAGCAGCTGCATCCCGTCGGGCGTGAGATCGTCGTCCTTGTACTGGAAGGTCGTGCTCGACTGCGACCAGCACGCGACGCCGTTCCTGCAGGTTCCGGCCGCCGGGATGCGGGCCGCGGAGACCAGCGTCGAGGTGCCGTCCCAGATGCAGAGCACGTACCCGGTCGACTGCCGCGGGTTGCCGAAGTCGACGAGCGCGAGCGCCTCGCCCTTCTGCCACTTCCACTGCAGCTGGTCGCGGGAGTGGCTCGACGGGTCGGTCTTGAGCGAGAGCGAGGACGCTCCCGAGACCAGGGTGAGGAAACACGAGCCCGGCGGCCGGGGGGCGAGCGGACAGGCGAGCGCGGGCGTGGGCG
>JAGWVP010000477.1 GCA_018970825.1 bacterium
GACGAGCTCGTGGTCGGGGACGACACGATCCACGGGACGGTCGTCGGCGTGACCGGCTCGAAGGTCGACGTCGCGCTGCCCTACGGCAAGGACGTCAAGGTCTCGATCCCGGTCGAGAGCATCAAGAGCATCACGACCGAGGAGGAGTTCGTGTTCGCGGCGGGCGACGGGCCCGAGACCCGCGGGCGGATCCTCGGGATCCGCGACGGGGCATTCCTCGTCGGAGCGAGCGAAGCCACGGCGACGCCGGTGCCGGCGGCGGACGTCTCGCTCGTGACGAGCCAGAAGCTCCTCGAGGAGTCGACGCTCGCCCGCATGAAGAACACGCTGCGCTTCTGGGACGCGAACCTCGACCTCGGCGTCGGCTACTCCCAGGGCACGGTCGACAGCACGAGCTTCAGCCTGATCGGACAGGCGCGGCGCGCGCGTGGTCCCTTCCGCCTGCTCCTCGACGCGGGCTGGCTCTACGGCACGCAGAAGAAGATCGGCGACAGCCGCACGACGCTCGCCGACCGCGTCTACGGCGGGATCCGCGGCGAGTACGACCTGACGCCGCGGCTCTTCGTCTACGGCGACGGCAAGGTCGACTACAACGGCGTGCAGGCCCTCAGCATCCGCGGCATCCCGCAGGTCGGCCTCGGCTACAAGATCTGGAAGTCCGCGGTGAAGGACAGCAAGGACTACCTCGCGGGCACGATCGGCGGCGCGTGGGTCTACGAGAAGTACTTCGGCGGCCTCCACCAGGACTACTTCTCCGTCGCCTTCGGCCTCGACTGGTGGTACACGCTTCCCTACGCGGGCGCCGTGTTCGACGGCCGCGTGCAGTACCTGCCCTCGGTCGGCAACTTCACCACCGACTACCTGGTTCAGGGCGACATCGGCCTCTCGGTGCCGATCTGGAAGAACGTCGCGATCCGGCTCGCCTTGAGCGACGTCTACGACAGCACGCCGGCGCCGGGGACGACCTACAACTACTTCGTCACGAACTTCGGCGTCTCGCTGTTCCTCTGATCCGCGGGCTCGCGCCCTCGAACCGCGTCGGACGGGCGGGCCACGGGCCCGCCCGTCCTGCATGAACGAACTCGCGGGCCCGGGCCGCCCCGTCGGTCGGCGGACGGCCTGCGCCGCGGCATCGAGGTCCGGGGCCGTCGGCAGTCGACCGGCTCGTGCGTTGCACACCCCTCCCCGCCGCCCCGACTTTCGCGGGTCGCCCGGTGTGGGTCCCCGTGGCATAAGCGGCTCACGCCCCCATGACCACGACACGCGATCTCCGGCCCGCGACGCCCCTCGTCCGTCCGGCCTTCCTGCCGGCCGCACTTCTCCTCCTCTCCTTCGCGCTTCCCGCCCGCGCCCTCGGCGCGAGCGGCGAACGCGTCGAGGTTCCGCTCGCGGGCCGCGCGAGCCTCGCGCAGATGGAAGCGGCCGACTCGGCAGCGGCGCGTTCGCGCGCCTCCGTCGAGCCGCCGGCCGCAGCCCCCGTCCCCATGCCCGCTCCGCCGCCGCGGGAGATCGGGATCGCCCCGGCGGCCCCTCCGGGTGTCACCGCCCCGGAGGCCTCCGCCGCCGCGCCGGCGCCGGCCGCCCCCGTCCCGGCCGGTACGAGTCTCGTCGCGGGCACCGGCTTCCAGGGCCTCGGCGATTCGAACACGAGCATCCCGCCCGACACGATGGGAGCGGTCGGTCCCTCGCACGTCGTGACCATGCTGAACACGCAGGTCCGGGTGCAGACCAAGGCGGGCGCGACGCTCTCGACCGTCTCCCTGTCCGCGTTCTGGACGAGCGGCACCGGGCTCTCGGGATCTCCGTTCGACCCGCACGTGATCTACGACTCGCTGTCGGGTCGGTGGATCGCGACGGCGGACGCGAATTCCCGGTCGGCGACCTCGAAGGTCTTCTTCGCGATCAGCGCGACGAGCGATCCGACCGGGAGCTGGAGTTTCTATTCGATCGCCGCGGACTCGGGCGGCACCAACTGGGCGGACTTCCCCGGTCTCGGCGTGAACTCGACCTGGATCGCGATCGCGAACAACATGTTCACGGTCGCGGCGAACGTTTACTCCGGCGCGAAGATGTGGGTGATCGACAAGTCGACCGCGCTCGCCGGCGGCAGCCTGACGATCACGAGCTTCGCGCCCGGCTTCGACACCTCGGGTGGCATCGACGGGTTCGGCCTGCAGCCCGCGATCACCTTCGACGCCGCGGAGACGACGCTCTACATCATCGACAACGCCGGCTATACGAGCAGCGGGACGCCGCTGCTGCGTCTCTCGCGCATCACGGGCACGGGCCCGTCGCCGGCCTGGTCGGCCGTGCCCGGGTCGACCTTCACCTCGACCGGCCTGTTCGCCGTCGCGTCGGCGAACAAGTTCTCCACCACGAGCTCGATCGACGGGGCGCAGAGCGGCCTCGCCTCGACCTGCGACGGCGGTACCAACGACGGTCTTGCCTGCTCGACGGGCTCGGACTGCCCGTCGGGCAAGTGCCGTCGCATCGACTCGGGCGACGACCGGATCGGGGCCGGGCCCGTGCTGCGCAACGGCAAGCTCTGGGCGACCCACTCGGGCCCGCTTCCCGCGACCGGCACCGCCGATCGCATCGCGGTCTTCTGGTACCAGCTCACGCCGACGTCGGCCGCGAGCCCGATCGTCCAGTCGGGGAAGATCGACGGAGGGGCCGGCGTCTTTCACACCTACCCGAGCATCGCGGCGAACTCGTCGAATGCGGCCGTCCTCGGTTTCACCCGGACCGACGCCTCGCGATTCGCGGAGGCGGTCTGGGTCGGGCGATCGTCGTCCGACGCGGCCGGCACGATGAGCGCAGTGACCGTCGGCAAGGCGGGTGAAGGTCCCTACTACAAGACGTTCAGCGGGACCTCGAACCGCTGGGGCGACTACAGTGCGACCTCGGTCGACCCGACCGACGATTCCACCTTCTGGACCCTCCAGGAATACGCGGCGACGAACGTCGGGACCGGCAACGGCAGCGGACGTTTCGGAGCCTGGTGGGCGCAGGTGCTCATGGCCACGCCGACGCCGACGCCCGCACCGACGCCGACCCCGGATCCCACGGCCACGCCCGTGCCGACCGCGACGCCGACGCCGGTGCC
>JAGWVP010000478.1 GCA_018970825.1 bacterium
CGGTCCCGCGAGCCGGGCCGCGGACACGGCAAGGTGGCCGAGGCCGAGGACGGCACCGACCTCGCAGATCCAGAACTCGAGGACCGCTGCGGGCTCGGTCGCCTGCCCGAGCAGGGGGATGGCGACCTGGACCTCCTCGGCGAGGCCGACCGTGCCGTCGGCCCGACGCTCGCCCGGCAGGAAGAAGCGGAAGGTCGAGTAGGTCGCGGGCGCACCGGGTGCGGGCCCGCCGCCGTCGAAGCCCGGGGCGAGGAGGCCGAAGAAGGGCTCGCGCCCGTGGGCGCGCAGGCAGAGGCCGAGGAGGAACCACGCCCACAACGCGAGGAAGAGCACGGGGCGAAGGCGGAGGAAGAGGCCCGCGGAGCCACCGCGCTCACCGCCGGGATGCGCGGGCGAAGCCGGGGTGTCGCCCCTCCGTGTCGGCGCGTCCACGCCGGAGGTGGTATCAGCCCCGGCAAGCCATGCCCATCAGCCGACGAACCACCCGCGTCGTCCACTTCCTGCTCGACGAGTGCGTGCCGCCGGTCCTGCGCGACCGACGCTGGTTCATGTGGGGTCCGTTCCGACTGCTCTTCGGCCGGCAGGCCGAGACCTTCATGACGTTCAAGGACCGCGCACACCTGCTCTCGGAGGAAGAGTTTCGCCGCGTCTACGAGGAGACGGCCGCCGCACACCTCGACCGCCCGACCGACCTGAACGAGGCGTGCACCGCCGCGGTCCTGCGGTCCGCCCTCGGCACGGTGCTCGAAGTGGGCTGCGGGCGCGGCCATCTCGCCGGGCTGCTCGCCGCGTCCCACGACGTCACGGCCTGCGACATCCGCATCGACCCCGCGATGCCCGCTCGCCTGCCGGCGGTCCGCTTTCGCGAGGAGTCGCTCTCGGGACTGTCGTTCGACGACCGCTCCTTCGACACCGTCGTCTGCGCGCACGTGCTGGAGCACGTGCTCGACCTCCCGCGCGCCGTCGCGGAATTGCGTCGCATCGCGCGGCGACGACTGGTCGTCGTGCTCCCGCGGCAGCGTCCCTACCGCTACACCTTCGACCTCCACCTGCGGTTCTTCCCGCTGTCGTCCTCGGTCCTCGACGCCTTCCTGCCGCATGGCCGCCTCGCCGCGAGGCGCCTCGAGAACCTTGGCGGGGACTGGTTCTACGAGGAGGAGCTCGCCCGAGAGGGCGAACCGTCCGGCGCGCTCCCCGGCTGACGTCCGAGGCCGGGCGCAGCCGTCATCCAGAAGCGCCGGGGGCGAGACCGATGAACCGGCGGATCGCCGCGTTCACCACCGCCGGCCGCTCGAGCTGCGAGAAGTGTCCCGAGTCCGGGACGAGTTCGAAACGCGCGTCGGGAAAGAGTTCGGTCGCGCCGTCGAAGTACCAGAGCGGCTGGTTCGGGTCGCTCGACGCCTGCAGGAGGAGAACCGGGAAGTCCATCCGCGCGAAGCGGTCCGAGTCGCGCAGGAAGAGGTCGAGGTCCAGCACCGGGTTCTCGACGAAGAGCCGTGCGACCGAGGCCGCGGTGCCCGGCCGCGTGAACTCGGCGGCGATGCGGTCGACTTCCTCGTTCGACAGCGGCACGAGCGTGAGCGCACCGCGGCGCCCGTCGTAGCCGTAGATCCCGCGTACCGACTTCGGGTCGGACAGCACCCGGACCGCGAAAGCCTGGTCCTGGAAGAGAGTGAGCTGCCGATGGTTGTTCTCGATGTCCATCACCGCGACCGGCGCCTGCATCCGGACGTACCTCCGGATCCGTTCAGGAAGCGCCGCCGCGGTCTCCTGCGCGATGATCGTGCCCCAGTCGTGGCTCACGAGGTCGAAGCGCTCGACGCCGATCGCGGAAAGCAGGCGGGCCAGCTCCCTTCCGAGCTGCTCCACTCCGAAGCCGGTCGTCGGCTTGCCGCTCTCGCCGAAGCCCTTGAGATCGACGGCGACGACGTGGCGCTCCGCCGCGAGGTCCGCGATCTGGTGATGCCACGACCACCAGGACTCGGGCAGCCCGTGCACGAGGACGACCGTCGGTCGGCGCCGGTCGCCGGCCTCGACCCAGTGCCACGGGACGCCGTCGACCTCGGTGAAGTGGTGGCCGACCTGCACTCCGTCGACCACCTCCTCCCGGGCCGGAACGAGGTTCGCACCGGGGCCGGAGGAGGTGTCGCCGCAGCCGGCGGACACGACGGCGGCGAGGAAGACGAGAAGACGGGCCAGCTTCGGGAAGAGAGAACGGTCGGTCATCGTCGCCCGGGTTACGACGGCGCCGGCGGGCCCGGCAAGCCCCCTCGAGGCCCAGCCTTCGAGCGGGGCGAAGTCGCCCGGGCGACACGCGACTCCCGACCCGATCGCGGCCGGGTCGGATCCTCCGCGGTGCAGGCGCCACCGTCCGCGAGCAGGCCGTCGTGCGCGGCACGCGGCCCGCTTCGCGGCCCACGCAGGCCGCCGCGCCGATCAGCCTCCCGCGGCGGTACGCGCCCCCGCGAGGCTCGTCGACACGCCGAGCCCGGTGAGCGCGATCCAGATCGCGGCGAACGAGATCATGGTGAGGATCAGGGCGCGCACGACGTGGGCGTAGAAGCGGGGGCCCGCCTGCGGCGCGACGATCGTCGCCCTCCGCGCCGCCACGGGTTCGTCCGGCGAGTCGCCGGGGCCTCCGGCCCCCGCGCCGTCGAGGCCCGGCTCCTGCAGCGCCACGATGGCGGCCAGCCGGTCGGCCGACGCGTCGAAGTAGTCGCGGAGCGGACGCAGCGCGAAGATTCCGAGCAGGCTCTGGCCGACGAAGAAGGCGCCGACGAGGAGCACCGAGGCGAGCGAGCGATGCTTCCCGCTGCCGAAACCGTCGGCGAACCAGCTGATCGCGATCGTGTTGATCGTGCCGTTCATCGAGAACCAGGTGACGAGCGCGAGGCCGATCGCGCGGACGTAGTCGTTGATCTGCCGCGCCTCCTCGGTGAGCAGCGCCCGGGTCGTCTCCTCCCTCGTCTCCGGCATCGGCCCGACTCCTCGCCCGTCGTGCCACCGGGGGTCAAGCGCACATGACCGGGGCATCGAAGGGAGCCTGCCCGGGACTGACCGCGGTCCGGACTGCGCCTTGCGGGTCTCGATCCGGGCACTCTGAAG
>JAGWVP010000479.1 GCA_018970825.1 bacterium
GAACCTCGGTTCGCGACGCCGAGCGGGCGCGCCGCGGCGGCTCCGACCCCGCTGCCGCGGTTCCCCCTGCGCGAGGGGGAACTGCGGCTCATGACGCTTCGGTCGGAGGGGCAGTTCAACACGGTGGTGTACGAGGACGAAGACCTCTACCGCGGCAACGAGCGGCGTGACGTGATCCTGCTCAACGAGGACGACGCGCGAGCGCGAGGACTTGCGCGCGACCAGCGCGTGATCGCGCACAACTCGACCGGGGCGATGGAGGTGCTCGTACGATTCGCCGAACTCCCGCCGGGCAACGCTGCGATGTACTACCCGGAAGCGAACGTGCTCGTGCCGCGCGTCCTCGACGATCGGTCGGCGACGCCGGCCTTCAAGTCGGCGACCGTGTCGATTCGGCTCCTCGGTTCGATGGAGTCCTGAGGGCATGGACTTCGCGGAACTCGCGGCGCGCGAAGAGATCCGGGAGCTCGTCGCTTCCTATGCCCATCTGGCCGACGGCGGCCGCTTCGAAGAACTGCTCGAGCTCTTCGCTCCCGACGGCGTCCTGCACGGCGGGGAGGCGCCCGAGGCGAAGGGTCGGGACGCGATCCGTGCGTTTCTCGCGGGCACCGGGCGCGACCTCCGGAGCGTCACTCGTGCCGGATTCATCCGACACCACGTCTCGAACCTGCGGATCGAGATCGATGGTCCCGATCGGGCCCGCGGCGTGGCCTACTTCTTCGTCGTGACCGACCGCGGTCCCGATCACTGGGGCCGCTACCGGGACACCTACGCCCGGATCGACGGCAGGTGGCGCTTCCTGTACCGCCGAGCCCGACTCGACGGGTACGCCCCCGGTTCGTGGTCGGACGAACGACGGTCCGGGCCGGCAGCCTGACCCGGGCGCAAGGGGGCGGCAGCCGCCCCGTCCATTCCCGCCGAGGGCTCGGCCGACCCGTTGCCGCGCCGCGTCCGGGGAACTACTTTCGACAGGTGGCCGCTTTCGACCAGGCTCCTCCCGTCGTCGACCCGGGAGACGGCCCCCGTTGGCGCGAGGTCCTGACCCGCGAGGAGATCCGCGACCTCGTCGCTCACCGGGACCTTCGCTCGGTCCTCTCGATCGCGATCGATTGGGGCCTCGTGTTCGCATCGTTCGCTCTCGTCGCGACCTGGCCGAACCCGATTTCGTTGCTCGCGGCCCTCTTCGTCGTCGGCACGCGCCAACTCGGGCTCGCCATCCTCATGCACGACGCCGCGCACCACTCGCTGTTCCGGAACCGTCGGCTGAACGACCTCGTCGGCAACTGGCTCTGCGCCTACCCGGTGTGGGCGGACGTGGGACCCTACCGCGCCTACCATCTCCGGCACCATGCGAAGAACTGGACCGCGGCGGATCCCGACATCGGTCTCGTCCAGCCGTTTCCGATCACGCGCGGGAGCCTGCTTCGCAAGGTGGTCCGCGACCTGACGGGCCGTACAGGATGGAAGCGCGCGAAGGCGACCCTGCGACGCGACCTGGGGCTCTCGACGGGGCGGCAGTCGCGGACGCTCGGCGGCGTCCGGAACCTCGGCGGGGTTGCCGCGACGAACCTCGCGCTCTTCGGCCTCCTCGCGGCCGTCGGGCATCCCGCGCTGTACCTGCTCTGGGTGGTCGCCTGGTTCACGACCTTCCAACTCGTCACCCGCATCCGCGCCATCGCCGAGCACGCGATGGCCCCCGATCCGCTCGACCCGATGCGCAATACCCGCACGACGCTCGCGGGTCCGATCGCGCGACTGTTCGTCGCCCCGAACCGGGTGAACTTCCACCTGGAGCACCATCTCCTGATGACGGTGCCGCACTACGGTCTTCCCCGACTTCACGCGATGCTGCGCGAACGCGGGGCCCTCGAAGGGGCGTGGATCGCTCGGAGCTACCTCGGCGTGCTGCGCGAGGCGGCCTCGCGGCCGGCGTAGCGAGCTTTCGAGCCCAGTTCCTCCTCGATCCGGAGCAACTGGTTGTACTTCGCCACCCGCTCCGAGCGCGCCGGGGCCCCCGTCTTGATCCGTCCTGCACCGGTCGCGACCGCGAGGTCGGCGATGAAGACGTCTTCGCTTTCGCCCGAGCGATGCGAGACCATCTGGCCGTACCCGGCTGCTCGAGCCGTCGCCATGGTGTCGAGCGTCTCGGTCACCGATCCCACCTGGTTCAGTTTCACGAGGATCGCGTTGCCCACCTTGGCCCCGATGCCGCGCTCGAGCCGGGACTTCTGCGTCACGAAGAGGTCGTCGCCGACGAGGAGCGTGCGATCCCCGAGAGCGGAGGTGAGCTTCGCCCAACCGGCCCAGTCGTCTTCCGCGAGACCGTCCTCGATCGAGACGATCGGGAAGCGGCGGCACCAGTCCTGCCACAGCGCGACCATCTCGTCGCTCGTCTTCTTCTCGCCGGTCGTCCGCGACAGGGAGTACGTGCCCCCTTCGAACAGTTCGGTCGTCGCGGGGTCGAGCGCCAGAACGACCTGGTCCCCGGGACGGTAACCGGCCTTTTCGACCGCCCGGAGAAGAAGCTCGGGCGCCTCCTCGTTGCGCGCGAGAGCGGGCGCGAAACCGCCCTCGTCGCCCACGCCCACCGAGAGTCCCTCGTCGTGAAGGATCTTCTTGAGAGCGTGGTAGCACTCGCTCCCGGCGCGGAGAGCCTCCGCGAACGTCGGGAAGCCGATCGGCGCCAGCATGAATTCCTGGAAGTCGACACCGCCGACGGCATGCTGCCCGCCGTTCAGGACGTTCATGAACGGAACCGGGAGCAACGTCGCGTTCTCTCCGCCGAGCCAGCGGTAGAGCGGCATCCTCTCCGCGTTCGCCGCGGCCCGCGCGGTCGCCATCGAGACCGCGAGCACGGCGTTCGCGCCGAGCGACTTCTTGAGAAGTGACCCGTCGGCGGCGAGCATCGCCTCGTCGACGCGCCGCTGCTCCCGGGCGTCGAGACCGACGACGACCTTCGCGAGTGCGCCGCGGACGTTTTCGACCGCCCTGCGGACGCCGGCGCCGGCATAGCGGCCGGCGTCGCCGTCTCGAAGCTCGAGCGCCTCGTGCGCACCGGTCGACGCCCCGCTCGGGACGATCGCAGAACCCGA
>JAGWVP010000005.1 GCA_018970825.1 bacterium
ATTCCGAGCAGGCCGGTCCGCTCGCGGGACTGGTCGCGCCGCCCTACGACGTGATCGACGAGCGCGAGCGGGAACGACTCGCCGCATCGAGCGCGACGAACGCGATCCACCTGATCCTGCCGCGAGGGGAGAGGCCCTACGAGGCGGCGGCCGAGCTGCTCGATGCGTGGCGGCGAGACGGCCGGCTCGCGCGCGACGCCGAGCCCGGCATGCTCCTGTACGCGCAACGCTTCGCGCACGGGGGATCCACCGTCGAGCGCTGGGGGCTTCTCGCGGCCCTGCGGCTGGAGTCGCTCGACGGGGGCGTCGTCCTGCCCCACGAGCGCACGCTCGCGGCGCCGAAGGCCGACCGGCTGAACCTGGTCCGGGCCTGCCGCACGAACCTGAGCCCGATCTTCGGCCTGGTGGACGCACCGCTCGACCTGGCCGGGCTCGCAACCTCGGCGCCATCGGTGGCCGAGTGGACCGACCGCCACGGCGTCGGCCACCGCCTCTGGCGGATCGTGGACCCGAAGGCCCTCGCCTCGCTCCGCGAACGGACGTCGCCCGAGCAGGTGTTCATCGCCGACGGCCACCACCGCTACGAGACCGCTCTCGCCTACCGCGACGAACGTCGCGCCGCCGACGGCTCGGCGCCCGGCACGAAGGACTACGACTTCATCCTCTTCTACCTGTGTTCGACCCGGGATCCCGGACTGGTCGTGCTGCCGACGCATCGCCTGCTGGACCGGGCGCCCGACGCGGCGGAGCTCGAGGCCCGCTGGCAGGGGGAGCTCTCGGTGCGGCGCCTGCCCGATGCGCGATCGCTCGCCGCCGAGATTCTCGCCGCGCCTTCGCCGCCGGACCGGCCTCGCGTCGGCATCGTGCGTCGCGGCGCGACGGAGGCGCTCCTGCTCGAGGCGTCGCCCGACTCGGCGGCCGGCCGCGCGCTCGCGAAGCTCGACGGACCTCTGCGCTCGCTCGACGTCTCGCTGCTCCACCAGGTCGTGCTGCCGGGGATTCCCGCCGATCGCTTCGTCTACACCCACGACGACGCGGAGGCTCTGGGCGCGATCTCGTCGGGCTCCCACGAACTCGCGGCCCTCGTGCCTCCGCCCCGGGTGACCGACGTGCTCGCGATCTCGCGCGCAGGGCTCACGATGCCGCAGAAGTCCACGTACTTCCATCCGAAGGTGCTGACGGGGCTCGCGTTCCACGAGCTCGGCTGATCGGCCGGGATCAGTACGAGACGAGCAGCGGGCGCTCGGAGGCGGGAGCGCGGGGGCCCGACACGCGCGTGAGCCGGACCGGGCCGTCCCCTCCGAGGCCGTCGAGTGCGGCGAGCAGCACGCCGCGCGACCGCTGGAAGCCCTCGTCGAGCGAGACGCTGGTCTCGATCCGGGGCGGCGGAGTGACCCCGAGCGGGTCCACGTACTCGTCGCCTTCGAGGAGGGAGAAGTGCAGGTGGGGGCCGCTCGCGAGGCCGGTCGAACCGACGTAGCCGATGATCTCGCCCTTGCGAACGGCCTCGCCGTCGCGCACGCCGCGCGAGATGCGGGAGAGGTGCCCGTAGACCGAGACGTGCGAGGCATCGCCGCCGTGGGCGATGCGGACCGCGTAGCCGAGCCCGCCCTGCCAGCCGGACTGGGTCACGTAGCCGTCGGCGATGGCACGCACCGGCGTGCCGGTCGGCGCCGCGAAGTCGACGCCCTTGTGCGCCCGCGTGCGGTGGAGGACCGGGTGGAAGCGGGCGTTCGAGAAGCCCGAGGTGATGCGCACGAACTCGAGCGGGTAGCGGAGCATGCCGCGGTCGATCGAACGGCCCTCGAGGTCGAAGTAGGCGCCCGCTCCATCCTCGTCCGCGTGGTAGACGGCGCGGAAGTTCCTCCCGGCGGTCCGGACCTCGGCGGCGACGATGGCACCCGTCTGCACGACCTCGCCATGCTCGCCGACCGCGACCTCGTACAGGGCGCGGAAGCTGTCGCCGGGCGCCATCGCGTCGAAGTCGACGTCCCAGGCGAAGATGTCGACGAGTTCGCGCACGATGCGCTCGGGCACGCCGGCCTCCGAGCAGTCGACGTGAAGCCCCTCGGAAATCGTGCCGGAGACGCCGCGGATCTCCACCGAGGTCGGCGTGCGGGCGAGCCGGGCGCGAAGTTCCCCCTCGGGGTCGCGCTCGACCACCAGCACGTTGGATCCGTCGATCGCGTACTCGACCGCCGAGAGCTGCCCGGTCTCGCTCTCGAAGAACAGCGACAGCGACCGGCGCGGCTCGATCAGCGCGAGGTCGAAGATCGGGCGTGCGGCGTCCTCGAAGGCCTGCGCCCGTTCGCGGGAGACGTCGTACATCGCGAGCATGCTCGCGAAGGACTCGCCGCGCCGGACCGCCGCGTAGCGCTCGAAATGGCCCGGACCGCGGTGGCTTCGGACGGTCTGGTTGCCGAACTCAAGCAGGTCGGCCGGGGAGACGATGCTCAGGATCCGGGGCCGATCGACCAGGCCGTCCTCGGCGCCCGACGCGGAGGTCCGAGCCAGGTCCGCCTCGTCGCCGGCCGCTCCTTCGAGCAGCCCCCCCTCCTCCTGCCGAACGGAGGCGTAAGATCGCGAGCCCGTGCCGCGTCCATGTCGGCGAGAAGAGGCGATCCGCGAACCCGGCCGATACGAACGGTGTTTTGCATGGTGGCCCAGGCTCGAGCCCCGGTGGGCCCGAGACACGTGAGCCTGGACGTGTCCGCGGGAATGGGATCCCCGGGCGAGGACAGGCTGAGCCCACAGGAGCCCGAGGGCTCCGATGAGAACCGCCAGAAGCGACACGCTTTGACGCTGGCGCGCCGCTGCATTGGTTTGGCCGTGATGCAGCGGAAGGTCTCCTTGGGTGCGACCCGGGATTAACCTTCCCCCTTCCGGCATGTCAAACCGGCCATGTGCCCTTAGGAAGCCCCCCGTCGGGCACCTCGTTGGCGGTCCCCGCAGAGCCCCGGTATGGTCGGCGCCCGTCGTGCTGAAGCGGTGGTTCCCGGTGTTGGCGGCTCTTGCCTCGGTCGCCCTGTTGGTCCTGGCCTGGGCCGGGGCGGGCCTCTTGCTGCCCGCCGGACCGCGCCCGGAGCCGGCCGTCGTGAAGGTCGAGCAGGGGACCTCGCTGCGCGACGTGGGCCGCGAGCTCGAGCAGCAGGGCGTCGTGCGCAACCGGTTCCTGTTCCAGCTGCTCGCGCGAGCGAAGGGTCTCGACCGAAGGCTCCGGGTCGGCGAGTACGACGTCCCGGGTGGGCTGACGGCCGGCCAGGTGCTCGACGCGCTGGCTTTCGGCAAGCCGAGGAGCTCGCAGGTGACCGTCCCCGAGGGCCTCTCGATGGACGAGATCGCCCGGCTTCTCGGCAGCCGCCGACTCGGCGACCCGGCCGATTTCAAAGCCCTTTTCCGCGATCCCGCCTTCATCGCGACGCTCGGCCTGCCGGGCCCGCCGCCGACCCTCGAAGGCTACCTGTTCCCCGACACCTACGAGTTCCGGGTCGGCGCATCTCCTCGCGAGATCGCGACCCGCCTGGCGCAGCGGTTTCGGGAGATGTTCTCGGACGACCTCGCCGGAGCGGCCCAGGCCCGGGGCATGACCATCCACCGGGCCCTCACCCTGGCCTCGATCATCGAGAAGGAGGCGGCCGTCGCCGCCGAACGCCCGACCATCTCCGCGGTCTTCCACAATCGACTCGCGAAGGGGATGCCGCTCCAGTCCGACCCGACGGCCATCTACGGGCTCGAAGGGCACGACAGCCGCGTGCGCCCGGAGGATCTCGACCGGGACACGCCTTACAACACCTACAAGATCCAGGGGCTCCCGCCCGGGCCCATCGCGAATCCGGGCCGGGCATCGATCGAGGCGGCCGTTCGACCGGAGCCCGGGGTCGATGCCCTCTACTTCGTCGCCCGCGACGATCGAACGCACGTCTTCAGCCGGGACTACGGCGCCCATCGCGCGGCGATCGCCCGGCTGCGCCAGTCGAGGGCCGCGGAGGCTCGCGCGGAACGGGCGGCCGCCGCGGGCCACGCGAAGCCCGCTCCCGAGACTCCGGGTCCGGGCGCCGCCGCAGCCTCACCCCCGGCCGACGACCCCGGCCCGGAGTGAGGCTTGCTCTTCGCCGAATCTTCGCCTATCGTCCGCGGGCGAAGGGGGGTGGCGGATGGCGACGCTGACGAGGCGACAGAAGGAGCTCCTCGACTACCTCGAGGGCTACATCCAGAGGCAGGGCTACGCGCCCACGCTCGAAGAGATCGGTCGGGAGTTCGGGCTGACCTCGCTCGCGACGGTGCACAAGCACCTGACGAATCTCGAGGCGAAGGGTTCGATCCGCCGACGCGCGGGTCACAGCCGGGCCCTCGAGGTCGTCCGGGCCGACGGGGCCTTCGACGTCGTGGAACTGCCGCTCCTCGGCGAGGCCGCCGCCGGCCGCCCGATCGAGGCCATGCTCCACGAGGAGACGATCGCGGTCCCGAGCATGATGGCCCGAAAGGACGGGACCTTCGCACTGCGGGTCCGCGGCGACTCGATGCAGAACGACGGGATCCTCGACGGCGACATCGTCGTCGTCGAGAGCCGACCCGTCGCGGAGAACGGCGAAACGGTGGTCGCGGTGATCGAAGGCGAGGCCACCGTGAAGCGCTTCCACCGGGAGCGGGGCGGGCGGATCCGCCTCCAGCCGGCGAACGACCGCTATCCCCCGATGATTCTGGGCGAGCAGGACGTCGAGATCCGGGGCGTGGTCGTCGGCCTCCTGCGAACCCTGATGCGACACTGATCCTCCTGACCAGCCGGCCCGGCCGCCGCCTCGATGCCCTCGGGCACGGCGAGGGTCCGGGGACCGATTTTCGTTGAACGGGCGGGCCGAAGGGGCTAAGGGAGGGCTTCTTCCAGATCAGGAAGGGCCCCGTCGGAGTTCGCGAGCCGACGGCCGAGACCAGAAGGAGAACACGTGAAGACCTCCAGCCCCGGCACCCATGCCTCCCGATTCGGTCGACTCGTCGCCACCCTGCTCGTCCTCGGCGCCGTCGTCGCCGGCCGCGCCGTCCCGGCCGCTGCCCAGCTCATCGACACCGACACGATCGAGGACCCGTTCATCCAGCTGAACGACGGGAATCGCCCGGACAAGGACACCTTCACGATCCGGGGCCAGGTGAACGTCAACCCCGGCCAGGACCCAGTCGCGACCGGCGTTGCCGACGGCGCGATCGCGCTCGTCTACCAGTCGGGCAGCGCGCTCGGTTCCTTCGTCCTGGTCGACACCGAGATCTTCACCGCCTCGGAATGCAAGTCGAAGTCGGGCGGGCGCAGCCTCGTTTGCCGCAACGGGGACGGCAGCTTCCTGCGCCTGCGCGGGACCCAGTCGAACCCGGGCAGCTACCGCGCCCACGTGGCGGTGAAGCGACAGGAGTTCTCGCCCGGGAAGCCCTTCGGACTGCCGCTCTCCGCGGAGATCCAGGTCGGCGGCTTCGACTGGATCGGCTCGGGAGTCGTCGACTACTGCAGCGTGAGTCACAACGGCGAAAGAACGACCTGCCGGTCGAGCAAGGCCGGCCCCGGCTGATCGGGGCAGGCACCCAAGGACTGCAACGGGAAGGGGCGTCGCGCGGGAGCGCGGCGCCCCTTCGCCTTTTCGGCAGGAACGACGATCCCATGGAGCAGCTTCCTTCCACGGACCCGATCGACCGGCAGGCTCGCCCGGCCGGAGACGAGCCCGCAACGGCGTCGCTCTACGTCCACATCCCCTGGTGCCTGTCGAAGTGCCCCTACTGCGACTTCAATTCCCACGCGGCACGGACCTGGCCGGAAGCCGAGTACGCCGATGCGATCGTCCGTGAATTGCGGCATCGGTCCCGTGAACGGGGCTTCTCCGGTCGCCGCTTCGCGACCGTCTTCTTCGGCGGCGGCACACCGTCGTTGTTCGAGCCGCGGACGATCGGCCGGATCCTCGACCGGGTCGCCGAGGACCCAGGTCTCGAGGCGGGCGCGGAGATCACCCTCGAGGCGAATCCCGGCACCGTGAACGAGGGGCGGCTCCGCGACTTTCGATCGGTCGGCGTGAACCGCCTCTCCTACGGGATCCAGTCCTTCCAGCCCGACCTGCTGCTGGCTCTCGGGCGTCGCCACTCGGTGGACGACTCCCGCGGCGCCCTCGTCGCCGCACGAAGGGCGGGCTTCGCGAACCTCTCGCTGGACTTGATCTTCGCGGTTCCCGGCCAGTCGATCGAGTCCTGCGAAGCCGATCTCGACGAGGCCGTGTCCTTCGAGACCGAGCACGTCTCCGCCTACGCCCTCACCTTCGAGCCGGGAACCGCCTTCCACCGGGACCGCTCGGCGGGGCGCGTGCGACAGGCCCCCGAGGATCTCGAGGTCGCGATGTTCGAACTCGTGCGTGCGCGGCTCTCGGCGGCGGGGCTTCCCGCCTACGAGATCTCGAACTTCGCCCGGCCCGGTTTCGAGGCGCGGCACAACCAGGCCTACTGGCGGGGCGTGCCCTATCTCGGGCTCGGCGCGGGAGCCCACTCGTTCGCGCCCGGCGACGGACGGCCACCGGGTGCCGGCTTCGGGTGCCGACGCGAGAACGTCCGCGATCCCGGCCGCTGGATGGCGGCGGTTGTCGAAAGCGGTTCGGGCGTGGTCGAGACCGAGGAACTCGGGCGCCGGGAGGCGATGGGCGAGACCTGCTGGCTCTCCCTGCGCGAAACCCGCGGGCTCGACCCCGCGGCCTTCCGGACTCGGTTCGGGGAGGACTTCGCCACGGCCTTTCCCCACGTCCCCGATCTCGTCGCGGACGGGCTCGTCGCGTGGCAGCAAGGGCGACTCGTGCTCACCGCCCGTGGCCTGCTGCTCGCCGATGCCGTCTTCTCGACCTTCCTCTGACGGGCGGCGCGAGCGGGGTCCGAGCGGAGCCTTGCCTACTGCGACTCGTTGAATCGCGCGTCGATCAGCGCCTCGATCGCGTCGAGCACTTCGGCGGCGTCCTCTCCCTCGGCGTCGACCTCGATGTCGGTGCCCTGGCTCGCACCGAGCATCATGAGGCCCATGATGCTCTTGCCGTTCACGGACTGCCCGTCCTTCAGGATCGACACCTCGGACTTGAAGCCGGCGGTGAGGTTCACGAACTGGGCCGCGGCGCGCGCGTGCAGCCCCAGCTTGTTCTTGATGCGGAAGGTTCGGCGCATGCCCGGCTCAGGAGCCGCGGGTCGGGTGGTGGATGTGCTCCTGCCCGTAACGGCGGAGCGTGGCGGCCAGGTCGGCTGCCGTCGGACCCGATCGGCAGGTCGTCAGCTTCAGGAGCATCGGCATGTTCACCCCGGCGACCATCTCGAGGTCCGGACGCTCGCGGGCGATGGAGAGCGTGGCGTTCGAGGCGGTGTCCCCGAGCATGTCCGTCAGGACCACGACTCCCGCGCCGCCGTCGACCCGGGCGATCGCGTCGAGAATGCGCCGACGGACGGCCGCCTGGTCGTCGGTCGGCGAACAGGCCACTCCCTCGACGGCCTCGACCTGGCCGACGACGCTCACGAGCGCCTCCACCATGTCGGCCGCGAGGCGCCCATGGCCCACCACGACGACACCGACCGGCGACTGGCCGGCCCGGGCGACTCCCGATCCGTTCTCTGCGCTGCCCCGCAAGTCCGAGCTCCCGTCCCCCTCAGAGTGCAACCGCTCCCGGCCGAGCGCTAGCGGCGAATGTCGCGGTGCCGCACCACGATCTCGGCCTTCTCCCCGCTTAACATCCCGTGGAGCCGTTCCACCAGTACGACCGACCGGTGGCGGCCGCCGGTGCAGCCGACCGCCACCGTGAGGTAGGACTTCCCCTCGCGGCGGTAGAGCGGGAGCGCGAAGGACAGGAAGTCCCCCGCGAGGTCGAGAAAGCGCCGGGCCTCGGGCTGCCCGAGGACGAAGTCGGCGACGGGGGCGTCGAGGCCGGTGAGCGGGCGGAGATCGCCGACGTAGAACGGGTTCGGCAGGAACCGCACGTCCCACACCAGGTCGGCATCCGCGGGGAGTCCGAACTTGAACCCGAACGAGACCAGGTTCACCCGCAGGCCGCCTTCCCCGCTCTCGCGACCGAAGATGCCCCTCAGTTCCTCTCGAAGCTCCTGCGAGGTGAAGGCCGTCGTGTCGAGGATGCGGTCAGCCTGCTCGCGGAGCGTCGCGAGCCGCTCCCGCTCGCGGTGGATCCCGGCGGCGACGTCGCTGCCCTGTGCCATCGGGTGGGGGCGCCGGGTCTCGCTGAAGCGCCGCACGAGCGCATCGTCGGAGGCCTCGAGGTAGACGACCTGGGCCCGGTGCCCCCGGGAGCGAATCTCGTCGAGGACGCGGGGGAGTTCGTCGAGGAAACTGCGACCGCGCGTGTCGACGCCCAGCGCCACGCGGGTGACCTCGTCGCTGTCCTCGCAGAGGTCGAGGAACCGCGGGATGAGGACTGCCGGGAGGTTGTCGATGCAGTAGAAACCGAGGTCCTCGAGCACGTGGATCGCGGTGCTCTTGCCGGAACCCGAGAGACCGGTGATCACGGCCACCTGGAGCGGGTGTTTCGTCACGGGGACCTCGATTCTCTCCTTGCCCCTTTCGAGCGCCCCTGCAAGCCGCCCCTGCCCGGGCCCGTCAGCGACGCCCGCTGCGGGCCCGCTTGGCGACGCCGGCCACGAAGCGCTTCGCGGAGTGGACGCCCCGGCGCTTCAGCATCTGGTTGCGGGCCGCCACCTCGACGATCGTCGCGACGTCGCGTCCCGGGCGGAGCTGCACCTGGATGTGCGGAACCCCCACGCCGAGCACGGGCAGCGTGCGCTCGTCGATCCCGAGACGGTCGATCGCCCCGCCGACGCTCTCCTCGACGAACTCGATCGCGAGGTCGAGACGCTGCTCGTCGAGGGTCGCGAGCGCACCGAAGAGGTCGGCGACGTTGAGCACGCCGAGGCCGCGGATCTCGACGTGGTGGCGAAGGCCCTCGGGTGCTCGTCCGACGAGCGAACCCGGGGGAGACTCGCGGACGCGGACGACGTCGTCGGCGACCAGCCGGTGCCCGCGTCCGAGCAACGCGAGCGCCGCCTCGCTCTTGCCGATGCCGCTCTTGCCGAGCAGGAGCACGCCGAGGCCGAACACGTCCATGAGCACCCCGTGAAGCGAGGTCTCGGGCGCGAAGCGATCTTCGAGCCAGCGCGCGAGCGCGCGAATCGTCGACGCGGTCCGCTGGTCGGTCGCGAACAGCGGCACCCGGTGCCGCGAGGCCGCGCGCCGGAGCGCCGCCGGCACGGCGTTGCCGTTGGCGACGACGAGGCACGCGAGCGAGGTCCCGCAGAGCGCGTCGAGACGCTTCTCCGCGTCGGCCGGCTCGAGGCGCTCGACGTAGCCGACCTCCGCGTTGCCGAGCACCTGCACGCGACGGGGGTGCAACTGGTCGAGGTAGCCGGCGAGCGCGAGCGCCGGCTTCTGGATGCGGGGCGCCTCGATGACGCGGGAAAATCCCGCGCGGCCGGTCACGAGTTCGAGCCGCAGCGGCCCCTGGAGAGCCGCGAGTTCGGCGACCGTGACCGGGGACGCGGCCGCGGAGCGATCCCCCCGGGCGCTCAGAACTTCGCGTCCTCGGCGACGATCGCCGCGTGGATCGCCTCTCGCGTCGGCAGCTCGAGCAGCCGGGCGCGGAAGTCCTTGTCCTTCAGGAGCCGCGAGATGCGGGCGAGCGCCTTCAGGTGCATCGCGGCCGCGTCGTCGGGCGCGACCAGCACGAAGAAGAGTCGCGCGGGCTGCTTGTCGACCGAGTCGAAGTCGACCCCCGGCGTGCTCCGCGCGAAGCCCGCGACCACCCCTCGCAATCCGGGCAACCGGCCGTGGGGAATCGCGATGCCCTCGCCGATCGCCGTGCTGTTGAGCCGCTCGCGCTCGCGCAGCACGGCGAGCAGCCTGGCCGCGTCGGTGCCCGTCGCGCCCGCGAGCAGCGCGGCCAGCTCCTCGAGCACCCCCTGCTTGGTCGTCGCGCCCAGTTCGGGGACGATCCGGTCGGGGGCGAGGATGTCGGTGATGGTCATGCGCTCACGGTCACGCGCCGCCGCGGCGCCGGTCGGAGCCCTCGCGACGGGGCGTGTCGATGACCTTGCCGCGGAGCGTTCGGACCTGGCTCTGGAGCTTCGCGGCCGCGCCGTCGATGGACTGGTAAAGATCGACCGTCTCCTCCTGGGCCTGAAGGACGTGGTGGCCGTCGGCATGGACGGTGATTTCGGCCTTCTGGCGGTGGTGATGCTGCGAGACCTCGAGCACGACGTGGACGTCGGTCGCGCCGGGGACCTGGCTCGCGATCCCCGCGAGCTTCTTCTCCGCGTGCGTCCGGAGCGCGTCGGTCGGCGCCACGTGACGGAACGTCACGGTGATCGGGATGTCCTTCGGATTGTTCACGCCAACTGTCTCCGTTTGGAAGAGGGCAAGATCCCCATGATCTCACGGTACTTGGCCACGGTGCGGCGCGCGATCTCGACGTTCGAGCCGGCGAGCACCTGGGCGATGTGCTGGTCGCTGAAGGGCTTCCGCGGGTCCTCGGCTTCGATGATCCCGCGGATCTGCTCCTTCACCGACTCCGCCGACAGGTCGTCGCCGTCGGAGGACCGGATGCTCGAGGTGAAGAAGTACTTGAGTTCGAGCGTCCCCTGAGGGGTGTGGACCCACTTGTTCGCGGTGGCCCGGCTCACCGTCGACTCGTGCATGCCGATGTCCTCGGCGACGTCCTTCAGGCGAAGCGGCCGCAGCGCCTTCACGCCCTGGTCGAGGAAGTCGCGCTGGAAGCGGACGATCGAGGACGTGACCTTGAAGAGCGTGCTCTGGCGCTGCTGGATGCTGCGGATGAGCCACTGCGCGGCCGAGAGCTTCTCGCGAATGTAGTTCTTGGCTTCGGCCGACCCGTCCTCGTCAGAGAGCATCCGCCGGTAGGCGTTGCTCACGCGGAGCCGGGGCATCCCGTCGTCGTTCAGCAGCACCACCCACTCGCCGTCCATCTTCTCGACGAAGACGTCGGGGACGACGTAGCGGACGTCCTGGGAGGCGAAGTCGCGACCGGGCTTCGGCTCGAGGGAGGCGATGAGAGCGCTCGCGCGCGCGACCTCGTCGGGTTCGACGCCCAACTCGCGGGCGAGGCGGTCGAAACGCTTCGCCTCGAGCAGCTGCAGGTGGTCGCGGACGATCGACGCCGCCACGCCCTCGCCCTCGCCCCGCTGTCGGAGCTGGATGAGGAGACACTCGCGGAGGTCGCGGGCGAGCACGCCGGCCGGCTCGAATTCCTGCATGCGGGCCAGCACCCGCTCGACGGTGCCGACGTCGGCTCCCGCCTCGAAAGCCGCGTCCTCGAGGGAGAGCCGGAGGTAGCCGTTGTCGTCGGCGTTGCCGACGAGGATGTCGCCGATCGCCCGCTCCTCGGGCGCGAACTCGCCCATCCGGAGCTGCCAGGTGAGGTGGTCGGCGAGGGTCGAGGCCCGGCTGAGCGTGTTCTCGACCGAGGGGCGGCGATCCTCGTCCCAGTCGGACCCGCCCCCCGCCGACATCGAGCCCTGCGTGGAGTTGGCCGCCCAGTCCGACAGGTACTCCTCCCAGTTGATCTCGCCGAGCGTCGAGCTCTCGGGTGCGATCTCGGCCGCGCTCTCGTCGCCCGCCGGGGGCTGGTCTTCCGCCGTCGGGTCGTGGAGTTCCTGCATCCGCTCCTCGGCCGTCGCGGCGCCCGCCTCGACGTCGACCTCCTCCTCGCCGGCGTCGAGGACCTCGAGCGTGGGGTTCTGCTCGGCCTCCTCGGCCATCAGCTGGGCGAGGTCGACCTGGGCGAGCTGCAGGATCTTGATCGCCTGCTTGAGCTGCGGCGTGATGACGAGACTCTGGCGGAGCCCCTGGGTCAGCCCCATCTTCGGTTCGAACGCCATCGGACGCCTCAGAGACGGAATCGCTCGCCGAGGTAGATCTGCCTCGCGCGTGGGCTCGACGCAATGCTCGAGGGAGTGCCCTCCTCGAGGATCTGCCCGTCGTTCAGGATGTAGGCCCGGTCGCAGATGCCGAGCGTCTCGCGGACGTTGTGGTCCGTGAGAAGGACCCCGATGCCGCGCTCGCGCAACTGGACGATGATGTTCTGGATGTCGATCACGGCGATCGGGTCGATCCCGGCGAAGGGCTCGTCGAGCAGGATGAACGAGGGCGAGATCACGAGCGCGCGCGTGATCTCGAGTCGGCGACGCTCACCGCCGGAGAGCGCCGCGGCGCTCGTGTCGGCGAGGTGCGAGATCGAGAGCTCCTCGAGCAGCCTCCGCAGCCGGTCCTCGCGGTCCTCGGCCGACAGCGGAAGCGTCTCGAGCACCGCGCGGACGTTCTCCGCGACCGTCAGGCCGCGGAAGACCGAGGCCTCCTGCGGCAGGTAGCTGATCCCGCTGCGGGCGCGCTCGAACATCGGCATTTCGGTCAGGTCCTCGTCGCCGAGCGTGATCGACCCGACGTCGGGACGAGCGAGCCCGACGACGCAGTAGAAGGTCGTCGTCTTGCCCGCGCCGTTGGGGCCGAGCAGCCCGACGATCTCCCCCGGCTTCACGTCGATCGAGACCGACTTGAGCACCTTGCGCTTGCCGAAGGACTTCTCGAGCGAGTTCGCCGCGAGCACGCCGCCGGCCCGTCGCCGGGCGTCGTCGGCGTCGCGCCCCGCCTCCGGGAGGGCCGCGACCGGGGCGCCGTCGCGACGCTCCGTGCGCGACCTCGCGAGGGCGGCCTTCAACGCCGGGCTCCGGCGGCGGGCCCGGCCGCGCCCTCGGGGCCGAGGCCGAGGCCCTTCTCGCTGCCCGGATGGAGCACCGCCGACACGCGCTTCGACTTGCTCGACTCCACCACGCTGCGCCCCTCGTCGACGTAGACGACGATGCGGTCGCCGGTGATCTCGTTGGGGCCGTCGCGCAGGACCGGGTCCCCTCCGAGCACGAGTTGTCGCAACTGCTGGGAGAAGACCGCGACGCCGCCGGTCGCACGGCGGCCCTTCTGCGTGATGACGACGTGCCCCTCCGCGACCACGTCGCGAAGCGTGGGCGACCGCTTCGGAGCGACCTCGCCGTCGGCGGCCTTCGGGCCGCGGGACGGAACCTTGGCCGCGTCCGCCGAACCCTTCGCTTCCCGGCGCCCGCCGTCTCCCCCGGACTCCTTCGCGTCCGGGCGCACGAAGTTGATCGTCAGCGTGTCGCTGTCGATGACGAGGTCGCCCTGCGTCGCGTGCACCTTGCCCCGGTAGACGACCTTGTTGTTCTGCCAGTCGAAGTCGAGCTGGTCGGCGGAGATGAGGATGGGCTCCTTGCCCGAGCCGAGCGCCAACTGCCCCATCGGGTCGAAGCCGCCGCCGGGGCCTGCGGGCGTGGCCGCGGCGCTCGGCGCGGGCTCGGCGCGAACGTCGCGCACGCCGGTCGAGGCGAGCGCGGCCGCGACGAGCGCGACGCCCGCGAAGGCCGCGGTCGCGGCCTCAGAGCGCCGGTGCAAGCTGCTTCTCCCCGGGGGCCGGGACGCCCGCCGTCGCGGCCCCCTGCGTGCGGACGCCGAGACCGAGATCCGCAGCCCCGCGACCCGGCCGCATCGTGGTGGTGACGCCGCGCAGGAAACGCAGCCGCTGGCGCTCGAGTTCGATCACGAGGCCGTCTCCCTCGAGGGCGAGCTCGGAGCCCTCGAGCCGGACCTTGCCCGGCGAGGTCACCGAGTCCTCCGCCTGGACGTAGACCGCCTCGTCGGTGCGGACGACGTAGTCGCCCACGCGGACCTCGATCCCGCCCGCGAGCTCGATCTTCCGGACGTTGCTGCCGTCGAGGTGGACGAGGCCCTTGGCGCCCTTGACCTCGACCGCCCGGCCGTCCTCCGCGAAGAACGACACGGCGGGCGCCTCGACCTCGACGACCGTCCGGTCGCCCTTCACGTCGGCCTCCCGGGCGACCAGCTCCCAAACCTTGCGGCCGTCCTTCACCTTCACCCTGCGGAAGTCGCTGATTCTCTGGGAAACCTCCGTCGGGATGTCCCCGGGCGACGGCACGACGGACGCCTGCTGCCGGGACACCATGGTGCGTCCGAGGACGAACCCCAGCGAAGCGAGCGCCAGGCAGACGCCGGCGATCAGCGCACCCCTAGCCCGGCGTCGTCTCAAACCGTTCCCCCGACACGCAATTTCGATACCAAACCGCCGAGATGCCGTAAAGAATCGACGATCCGGGGCCGCACCGCGGGACCACCTCCGCCCCGGCTCAATCGAGGTCCAGGTTCCTCAGGCGCAGGGCGTTCCCGATCACCGAGACCGACGAGAGCGACATCGCCGCCGCCGCGACCATCGGGGAGAGGAGGACCCCGAACGCAGGGTACAGGGCGCCTGCCGCGATCGGGATGCCGATCGCGTTGTACACGAAGGCGAAGAACAGGTTCTGGCGGATGTTCCCCATCACGGCCCGCGACAGCCGTCGAGCGCGCAGCAGGCCCCGGAGGTCGCCCCGCGGAAGCGTGACGCCCGCGCTCTCCATCGCGACGTCGGCACCGGTGCCCATCGCGATCCCCACGTCCGCGGCCGCGAGAGCAGGGGCGTCGTTCACCCCGTCGCCGGCCATGGCGACGACGCGGCCTTCGTCGCGCAGGCGCCCCACGAGCCTGCCCTTGTCCGCGGGGAGCGATTCGGCGACGACTTCCTCGAGACCCAGGCGTCGTGCGACCGCTTCCGCCGTCGCCCGGTGGTCGCCGGTCGCCATCACCACCCGCACGCCCTCGGCGCGGAGCCGCGCGAGCACCTCCGGGGTCGACTCGCGGACCGGGTCGGCGACCGCGACGAGGCCGACCGGGCGCCCGTCGATCGCGAGGTGGACGACGCTCGCCCCCTCCTCCCGCAGAGTTCGTGCCCGATCTTCCAGCGGCCCGGGGTCGATGCCGCGCGCCCGCAGCATCGAGGGGCTGCCGAGAACGGCGAGCTGCCCCTCGACCCGCCCCGCGACCCCGAGGCCCGTCTCGGACTCGAAGGCCTCGACCGGCGGGAGAGGCGCACCGCCCGCCTCGTCCCTGGCGGCCTTCGAGATCGCGTGGGCGAGCGGGTGCTCGCTCGGGACCTCGAGCGCTCCCGCCAGGCGGAGCACCCGGGCGCGGTCGACTCCGTCGGCGGCGACGACTCCGACGACGGCCGGTCGCCCCTCGGTGAGCGTGCCGGTCTTGTCGACGACGATCGTGTCGACCGAGGCGAGCCGCTCGAGCGCGGTCGCATCCTTGAACAGGACACCCGCGCGCGCGCCGCGGCCCACGCCGACCATGATCGACATCGGCGTCGCGAGCCCGAGCGCGCACGGGCAGGCGATGATGAGCACCGCCACCGCGGCGACGAGACCGTGGCCCATCGAGGGCGGCGGCCCCCAGGCCGACCACGCGAGGAAGGCGAGGAGCGCCGCGGCGAGAACCGCCGGCACGAACCATCCGGCCACGGAGTCGGCGAGTCGCTGGATCGGCGGTCGGCTGCGCTGCGCCTGCCCGACGAGGCGAACGATCTGCGCGAGGACCGTGTCCCGGCCGACCTTCTCCGCGACGATCACGAGCGAGCCCGTGCCGTTCAGCGTCCCGCCGACGACCGGATCGCCGGAAGCCTTCGCGACCGGGAGGGACTCGCCGGTCACGAGCGACTCGTCGACGGAACTCGCACCTTCGAGGACCCGCCCGTCGACCGGGACCTTCTCGCCCGGGCGCACCCGCAGGCGTTCGCCGCGCGCGACCTGCGCGAGCGGGACGTCCTCCTCGGACCCGTCGACGCGCAGCCGCCGCGCGAGCTTCGGCGCGAGGTCGGCGAGCGCGCGGATCGCGTCCCCGGTCCGCTCCCTCGCACGGAGTTCCAGCACCTGCCCGAGCAGGACCAGCACCGTGATGACCGCCGCCGCCTCGAAGTAGACGGCGACCGACCCGTCGGCTGCCCGGAAGGTGTCCGGGAAGAGCCCGGGGCGGAGCGTGGCGACGACGCTGTAGGTCCACGCGGCACCGGTGCCGATCGCGATCAGCGTGAACATGTTGAGGCGTCCCGTGCGGATCGAGGTCCAGCCGCGTTCGAGGAGCGGACGTCCGCAGCCGAGGACCACGGGAGTCGCGAGCAGCAGCTGGATCCAGGCGGACGCCCCGCGGGGGACGACCGCGTGCAACGCGGACACGACGTGTCCTCCCATCTCGAGCAGCACGAGCGGGAGCGCGAGCGCGAGCGCGACGCGCAGGCGACGAGCCATGTCGGCCAGCTCGGCGGAGGCCGCCGCGTCCCCGGCTCCTCCCGCGACGACCTCCTCGGGCTCGAGCGCCATGCCGCAGACCGGGCAGGCCCCGGGAGCGTTCTCCCGCACCTCGGGATCCATCGGGCAGATCCAGGCGACCGCGGCGTCGGGCGCGGGCGTCGGCGGTGCGGGTCGCGATCGTCCCGGCGTCGCGGGGCGCTCGCCGGCGAGGAAGCGGTCGCGGCACCGCGGGTTGCAGAAATGCCAGGTCACGCCGTCGACCACCGCGCTCGGCTTGCCCGCGCGCGTGTCGACGTCCATGCCGCAGATCGGGTCGATCGCGACGTGCGCGGGACGCTCCTCGATCTCGCCGGCGCCGCCCGCGCCCGTGGGGATCTCCTGCACCGGGGGAACCCTAGTGCTCCCTCGCCGCCGAGTCACGGCGCGAGCGACTCGCGAGACGGGCACGGGCCCGCCCGCATCGCCGCGTCGTTGACACGCCGGTCGGGCCTCCCCTAAAGGAACGGTCCGAAGTCGTGCCCCGCGGATTCGCCGGGGGGCCCTTTCCGGATCGGTCCGACTTCAGGAAGGACGGCGTCTTCGGTTGTCGGTCGTGGTGCTCATCCCTGCGCGGTACGCCTCGACCCGGCTCCCCGGGAAGGCCCTCGCGGAGATCGCCGGCAAGCCGATGATCTCGCACGTCTGGCGTCGCGCGAGCGAGGCCCGCGGCATCGACCGGGTGCTGGTCGCGACGGACGACCCCCGCGTCGCCGCCGCCGTCGAGGACGAGGGCGGCGAGGCGGTCATGACGCGGGCGGACCACGCCTCCGGCACCGACCGGATCGCGGAGGTCGCACGCGACCTCGCCGCGGAGATCGTGGTCAACGTGCAGGGCGACCTGCCGATGCTCGACCCCGGTCTCGTCGAGACCGCGGTCGACGCGCTCCGGGGCGCCCCCGGAGCCGACGGCGCGGCCCCGGTCATGTCGACGCTCGCGACGCCGCTCGCCCCGGGGGAGAGGACTCGCGAGCAGGTCGTGAAGGTCGTGCTCGACCGCTTCGGCGACGCGCTCTACTTCTCGCGCCTGCCGGTGCCCTGGGGCGACGCGGAGGAGGGCCTGCGGCACATCGGGCTCTACGCCTACCGCCGCCCCTTCCTGCTGGAGATCGCGGGGATGCCGCGGACCCCGCTCGAGCGCAGCGAGCGCCTCGAGCAGCTGCGGGTCCTCGAGCACGGGCGACGCATCCGGGTCGCGGTGGTCGAGACCCGGGATTCGATGATCGAGGTGGATACGCCGGAGGACCTCGAACGGGTGCGCGCGACGGTCGCGACGCGTCCGCGGGGGGAAGCGACGGGGGGTGAAGCGATGCGGGCGCGTCATGGCTGACCGGAAGGCGAAGCGCGGCAAGACGAAGTTCATCTTCATCACCGGCGGCGTGGTGTCGTCGCTCGGCAAGGGGCTCGCGTCCGCGTCGATCGGCGCGCTGCTCGAGGCACGGGGCCTCAAGGTCACGATGATCAAGATGGATCCGTACATCAACGTCGACCCCGGCACGATGAGCCCGTTCCAGCACGGCGAGGTCTTCGTGACCGACGACGGCGCCGAGACCGACCTCGACCTGGGCCACTACGAGCGCTTCACCACGGTGCGCCTCACCCGCTCGAACAACGTGACCACGGGCAAGATCTACCAGTCGGTGATCTCGAAAGAGCGCCGGGGCGAGTACCTCGGGGCGACCGTGCAGGTGATTCCGCACATCACCGACGAGATCAAGCGCCACATCGACGAAGCCACGGCCGATGCCGACCTTGCAATCGTCGAAGTGGGTGGAACGGTGGGCGATATCGAGAGCCTTCCGTTCCTGGAGGCAATCCGCCAGCTTCGTGTCGAGCGCGGCGCAGAGAATGTGCTCTTCGTCCACCTGACGCTCGTGCCGTACATCGTTGCTGCCGGCGAGCTCAAGACCAAGCCCACGCAGCACAGCGTGAAGGAGCTGCGCGAGATCGGTATCCAGCCAGACCTCCTGCTCTGCCGCACGGATCGCAAGCTTCCCAAGGATGTCCGCGAGAAGATCGGTCTGTTCTGCAACGTGCCAGGAGACCAGGTCTTTAGTGCAATCGACGTTTCCTCGATCTACGAGGTGCCGGTCTATTTTGCCGAAGAGTCGCTTGACGAGAAAGTGGTCGAAAAGCTCGGCATTTGGACCAGTAAGCCCGATCTCTCCAAGTGGGCTTCGATGGTCGAAAGGATCCGCAAGCCCAAGGGCGAAGTCACGATCGGGATCGTCGGCAAGTACACGGACTGGCGAGACAGCTACAAGTCGCTGGGCGAATCGCTCGTCCATGGCGGCGTCGCAAACGACGTCAAAGTGAACATGCTTTACATCGACTCCGAAGAACTCGAGAAGGGCAACGGTCGCGAACTCCTCGATACGGTCGATGGCGTGCTAGTTCCGGGGGGCTTTGGGGAGCGCGGGATCGAAGGCAAGATCCTGGCAGTCGAGTACGCCCGCACCCAAAAGATCCCGTACTTTGGAATCTGCCTGGGCATGCAGCTCGCAGTGATCGAGTTTGCCCGGAACATGGCGGGTCTCAAGCAGGCCAACTCGGCAGAGTTCAAGCCCGAAGGCACGCAGAATGTGATCGCTCTCATG
>JAGWVP010000480.1 GCA_018970825.1 bacterium
ATCGAGGCCGACACGCTCGCCTACCTCTCGGAGGGCGGGCTCTTCGCCTTCGACCCGCCCCGCCGGGAGGACTTCTGCGGCGCATGCTTCACGGGCAGCTACCCGGTCGCGGTCGACGGCGAGGTCGAGCCGCGGCAGTTGAAGCTCTTCGACGCGGGATCGACCCGGGGCTGAGGCGGGGGAGGCGTTCGACCGTTCAGGCGGGCGGCGTCCAGGGCACCGGGCGCTGCGACACCGGGTCCCGCACGAGGACCGTGTCGCGTTTCCAGCGCTGGTCGTCGGTGTCGGGGCAGTCGACGGTGAAGTGCAGTCCTCGGCTCTCCCGCCGCAGCAGGGCCGAGGCGATGATGAGGTCGGCGACGGCGGCGAGGTTGCGGACCTCGAGCGAGTCGGCCGTCGGCAGGAAGTCCCAGTAGTCGTGCCGGATCTCGTCGAGGACGAGGTCGATCCGGGCGCGCGCCCGGGCGAGCCGCCGGTCGCTGCGGACGATCCCGACGTAGTTCCACATGAAGCGGCGGATCTCCTCCCAGCTCTGGCTCACGAGCACCGATTCGTCGCTCGAGCGTGCGCTGCCCGGGTTCCACGCGGGGAGATCCGGAAGCGGGGCCCGGTCGATCGACACGAGCCCGGCCGCGTCGGCCGCCGCTCGGTGGCCGAAGACGAGGCCTTCGAGAAGCGAGTTCGAGGCGAGCCGGTTCGCCCCATGGAGACCGGTCGAGGCGACCTCGCCCGCGGCCCACAGTCCGTCGAGGCTCGTGCGGCCGCGGTCGTCCGTCATGGCGCCCCCGCAGGTGTAGTGGGCGGCGGGCACGACCGGGATGGGCTCGCGGGTCGGGTCGATGCCGAACTCGCGACACCGAGCGATGATCGACGGGAAGCGCTGCTCGAGGAAGTCCTTCGGGCGGTGGGAGATGTCGAGCAGGACGCAGTCGAAGCCCCGCGACTTCATCTCACGGTCGATCGCGCGGGCGACGACGTCGCGCGGCGCCAGTTCGGCCCGCTCGTCGTAGGCCTTCATGAAGGGCGTGCCGTCGGGCCGCTTCAGGATGCCGCCCTCGCCGCGGACGGTCTCGCTCACCAGGAAGGACTTCGCCTGCGGGTGATAGAGGCAGGTCGGGTGGAACTGGATGAACTCCATGTTCGCGATCGGCACGCCGGCGCGGTACGCGATCGCGATGCCGTCGCCGGTCGCGACGTCGGGGTTGCTCGTGTAGAGATACACCTTGCCCGCGCCGCCGGTCGCGAGGATGGTCGTCCGGGCGCGGAGAGTCAGGATGCCGCCGGTCGACTTGTCGAGCGCGTAGGCGCCCCAGCAGCGCGGAGGTCCGGGTAGTCCGAACTTCGCGCTCACGAGCAGGTCGATCGCGAGCGTCCGCTCGAGGATCTCGATCGACGGGCGGGCGTGGACCGCCTCGACGAGCGTCCGCATCATCTCGTGGCCGGTCGAGTCGAGGGCGTGGAGGATGCGGCGCTTCGAGTGCCCGCCTTCCAGCCCCAGGTCGACGTCGTAGGCGTCGTCGGCGTCGGGTCGCAGCGAGAATCGGGTTCCGAGCGCGATCATCTCGCGCACCCGGGCCGGGCCCTCCTCGACGACGAGGCGGACGATGTCCGGGTGGCAGAGCCCGGCGCCTGCGATCTCGGTGTCGGCCTGATGGGACTCGAAGGAGTCGTCCGGGCTCCAGACCGAGGCGATCCCGCCCTGGGCCCAGTCGCTCGACCCCTCGGGCAGGCGGGTCTTCGTGACGACGGCGACGCGGCCGTGCCGGGAAGCCTCGAGGGCGGCGGAGAGCCCGGCGATGCCGCTGCCGAGGACCAGGAAGTCGTAGTCTCGCGTCATCAGGAGGGCGCAACCCCGGGGAAGTTCCGGGCCCTTCCGTCGCGCGGACTTAACCCCCGGCCGATCGAGGCCGCAAGGGAGGCGAGCACCATGACGCGGCGAGCCGACCCCGGATTTGACCTCCCCCCGAGGGCGCGGCTAGATTCCGCCCCGATGGCGGTGTCTGCACTCGGCCTCCGAGGGGCGGCAAGCGGGGTGGCCGGTCGGGGTGGATGGCGCGCGGTGGTCACGGGCGCCCGGTGGGTGTTCGCGCTCGGCGCGGCCCTGGTCGCCACGACTGCGCCCGGCGAGAGCCTCGCCGCGAAGAAGGCCGCCCGGTCGCTCCCGCCGGCCGCGCCTTCCCGGTCTCCGGACCGGGTCTACAGTTTCGTCGACAACGCCGGTACGCTCCACTTCACGAACTCGACCCGGCAGGGCGACAGCCGCTGGAAGGAAGTCCGGGGAGCCGGCGACAACCTGAGCGTCCTCGTCTTCCGCCCGGAATCGGGGCGCAAGCTCAAGATCCCGAAGAGCCGGCTCGATCCCGCCAATCCGGCCTACGGCCTGTCCTTCATCGGACCTCCGAACCCGAGGGCCCGGGGCTGGCTCACCCGGGCTGCCGGCTTGCGTCGCAACGGCCTCCCGCCGGTCGAGGTCTCGCGGCTGATCGAGCGGGCGGCGGCCCGGCACGACGTCGAGCCCGAGCTCGTCCACGCGGTGGTTCGTGCCGAGTCCGGTTACAACGACCAGGCGGTGTCGCGGGCCGGGGCCATGGGGCTCATGCAACTCATGCCCGGCACCGCGGACCTCGTCGGGGTGAACGACGCGTTCGAGCCCGCCCAGAACGTCGAGGGCGGCACGCGCTACCTGCGGATGATGCTCGACCGCTTCGGGAACGACGTATCGCTCGCGATCGCCGCCTACAACGCCGGGCCCGGTGCGGTCGAGAACTACGGCGGGGTTCCTCCGTACCGCGAGACGCGCGACTACCTGCAGCGGGTGCTTCGCTTCCGCGAGGAGTTCATCCAGAACCGCACCGTGGATCGGATCCGCAGCATCGATCGACCGCAGGTCCGCATGGCTCGCAACACCGCTTCGCCCTACGGCTCGCTCGGAACCTGGGGCTGGCCCGCCCCGCGGCGCTAGGAACGCCGACGTGAAGGCGACGCCGGCCGCCGCGTCGGGCTCGGCGAGTGCCTGGAACCTGCCCAACGTCCTGTCGGCCGGCAGGCTCCTGACGGCGCCGTTCCTCATCTGGCTGCTCA
>JAGWVP010000481.1 GCA_018970825.1 bacterium
CCAGGAGCGGGCGCCGATGGGCAACGCGAGGCCCGAGGACCTGGCCTTCGAGGTCGCCCACCTGCTGCGGCCGAACTCCCGCATCACGGGCGAGATCCGCCACGTCGACGGCGGCTACCACGTGGTCGGCTGAGGTCGCCGACCCCGAGCCGACCTCGATTGCGTGCCGCGACGCGCCGTGGCAGCCTTTTCGGAAATGGGCCCTGACCTGTCGCTCCGCCGCCCCGCGCCGCGCTCCCCCCGTCGGGCGCTCCTCGCCCTTCTCGTCACGTCCCTCCTCGCGCTCCTCGCCCACGCCGGGCCGGGATTCGCTTCGCCGAGTGTACCGCGATCGCGCGTCGTCTCGATCGACTTCGCCCGCGGCGCGCAGTCGTGGGTCGGCGACTTCGCCGACTACCCCGACGGCTCCGAGGCCTTCTACGAGCTCGAATCCGGCATCGCGCCGCTTCCCGACGGCCTCCGCGGAGGCGCGAGTGCGATGCGCCTCCGCGGCAACAACCACAGCGACGACCTGTTCCTGTTCGCGCGTGGCCCGGTCGATGGGCTCGTGCCGGGCGCGAAGTACGACGTGCGGATCGACCTCATGGTCGCTTCGAACGCACCCGCCGGCGCCATCGGCATCGGCGGCGCTCCCGGCGAGGGCGTATGGGTGAAGGCCGGCGCGACGACCACCGAGCCGACGACGACGGCCGACCGCGACGGCTTCGTCCTGCTCGACGCCGACAAGGGCAACCAGTCGGTCGGCGGCGCGAACGCGACCGTGATCGGCGATCTGGCGGTGAAGACGCCGATCGACGCCCCCCGCTACAAGCTGAAGCGAATCGCCTGGGGACGTCGCCCGCCTGTCCCGGTCGTCGCCGACGCGAACGGCCGGGCCTGGCTCCTCGCCGGCGCCGACTCGGGCTTCGAGGGCACGACGACGACGTACCTCGTGCGCCTGAAGGCGCGCTTCGTCCGCGCCGACTGACGTCGCGCCGGGACGCGGCTCCGACCGGCCCGGAGCGCCTCGCCGCCCGCCCTCCCGGCCCCCCGGCGATCCCGGCCCCCTTGCATCCTCCCCATCCGTGGGTCATCTACGTCGTAAATGACCCACGCCCGGGCCAGAATCGTCGGCGACCGGATCGCCAGGGCCAAGTCGAGCGTCTTGCTGCTGGGCCCGCGACAGGTCGGCAAGTCCACGCTGTGCCGGGAGCTCGACCCGGCGCTCTACGTCGACCTCGCGGACGAGTCCGAGTACCTCGGCTTCGCGAAGGACCCGGCGCGGCTGCGCCGCGAGGTCGAGGCGCTCCCGCTTCCGGCCCTCGTCGTGATCGACGAGATCCAGCGCGTCCCGGCCCTGATGAACACGGTCCAGTCGCTGATCGACGGCTCCGGCCGGCGCCTTCGGATCGTGCTCACGGGATCGAGCGCACGACGGCTCCTCCGCGGAGGCGCCAACCTGCTCCCGGGCCGAATCGTGCTCGAGCGGCTCGACCCGCTGCTCGCGAGCGAGATCGGCCGGGGCTTCGACCTCGAACGCGCCCTGCGCCTGGGGACGCTGCCCGGGATCTACCACGGGGACGACGAGGCCCCGGAACTCCTCGGCACGTACGCCGAGGTCTACCTGCGCGAGGAAATCCAGGCCGAAGCCGCCGTGCGCGACATCGGCGGCTACGCGCGCTTTCTCGACACCATCGCGCTCTCGAGCGGCCGGTGGCTCAACTACTCGAAGCTCGCCTCCGACGCCGAAATCCCGAAGGAGACGATCCGCAGGTACGTGCAACTGCTCGAGGACAGCCTGATCGCGTTTCGCATCCCGCCGTTTTCCCCGAGAGCCGGAACCACGCGGCGCGTGCTGCAGCGCGAGCGTGTCCTGCTGTTCGACGTCGGCGTTCGGAATGCGATCCTCGGCATCCACCGAGGTCCGCTCCGGCCGAACGAGGTCGGCCCCCTGTTCGAGCAGTGGGTGATCCTCCAGGTGCTCTACCTGTCGCACGCCCTTCGCCTCGGTTGGCACTTTTCCTCCTACCGCAGCGAGGCAGGGGCCGAGGTCGACCTCGTGATCGACACGGGTCGGGAGATCCTCGCGATCGAGGTCAAGGCCGGACGAAACGTTTCGGCGGCCGACACGCGCGGCCTCGTCTCGCTCTCCGAGCTGATCCCCGGCCGAAAACCCTACCGTCCGTGGATCGTCTTCCGCGGGAGCCGCCGACAGCGCTTCGAGAACGGAGTCGAGGCCGTGCCCGTGCTCGACGCACTCGCCGAGTTGGCGAGTCTCGGCGGCTGAGTTCAGGCGCAAGAAGACCCCGCCGATTGCCGCCCCGTCCCCCTCGCGGATATGGGCAAGAGGTGTCCCACCAGCGCCTCCACCCGGAGCAGGCCGCCATCTCGGCGAGCCGGCCTCACCGAGCGAAAGAAAGGTCACCCCGATGAGCGTTCAGGCTGGAAGTCGTCGGATCCTGCTCCACGGACTCGTCTTCGTGCTGGTCGGTCTCGCCTGGGGCATCGTCGTGCCCGCGACCCCTCACCCGAGGCTCGCGCTCGGAGCGCACATCCAGTTCGTCACGAACGGAATGCTGTTCATCGTGGCGGCGACGGCCCTGCTCGCGTTGCCCCATGCCGTCGGACCGACGGCGATCCGGGTGATGCTGGCAGCGGTCTGGCTGACCTGGGGCATGGCGTTGTCCGAGGCCGCCAACTCCTGGTGGGGAGCGACGCAGACCCTGCCGATCGCGGCGCGGCAGGCTGGCGCCGCCGGCGGCCAGCCGTGGCAGGAACTCGTCGTCACGCTCGCGCACGTGGCCGCGGCGATCGGGCTGCTCGCCGGGTGGTCGCTGCTCCTCGCGGGCTTCCTGAAACACGACGAAGCCGCACCGCATCGCTCCTGATCGCAGCGCGGGCGACCGCCGACGCCTGCGCGGGCGACCACTGCCGCTCACGCGGGCGATCGCTCCATGCCCGCGCCGCCCGTTCCTCCGGTCAGAACTCCCGCGACAGTCGCCCCGCGTGCAGCAGCGGCGACGTGAACCCGTTCTCGCGCAGCGCGTACCAGAGCAGCGTCGCGTTGATCCCGA
>JAGWVP010000482.1 GCA_018970825.1 bacterium
TCGTCGCGGGCGTGCTGCTCACGCTCTCGCCGTGGCGCTACGAGCCGAGCGGGGTGCACGCGGGCGTCGCGGCCGAGCCGCAGTACCTGGGCTTCCAGTTCCTGCCGGCGGCGCTCTTCGCGACCGCCCTGTGGTTCGAGCGCGGATCCCGGCTCGCATGGGCGGGCATCGCGGCCGCGGTCGCGCTGCAGGCACTCGCGAGCTTCTACCTCGGCTACGTCTCGTTCGCGGTCCTGCCGGCCTACGCGGCGGCCCTCGCCTGGCGATCGACCGCGCGCGGTTCGGGGGCGAGCGCGTCGGTCGCCGAAGGGGCCGGGCGGGCGACCGCCGCGCGGCGGCTCGTCGGCGTCGCGACGGCGATGCTGCTCGCGGGCGCACTCGTCGTTCCCGCGGCGATCCCGTACCTCCGGCTGCGACGCTCCGGCGTCGTGCCCGCGTACGGGGTCGACTTCGTCGCGCGGCTCTCCGCGCCGCCGTGGAGCTACCTCGCGCCGTCGGGCCTGCGGCTGGTCGGGCCGGTCGCGGCGGCGCTCGCGATCGCGCTCGGCCTCGCGCGGCTCGGACAGGCGGCGGGAATCCTGCCGCGGGAGGACCGTTCGGAGTCCGCGAGGGCGGGCGAGGCCGCGGCCTGGGTGCTGCTCGCGACCGGGCTCCTGCTCGCGTGGGGGCCCTACCAGGAACTGCCCGGCGGCTTCCGGCTTCCGCTTCCGTTCTGGTTTCTCTGGCGCTTCGTGCCGGGCTTCTCGGCGATGCGCGGTGCGGGACGATTCGTCGTCGCGATCTCGCTCGCCTGCTCGCTGCTCGCGGGGTACGCGCTCGCGTCGGCGCGCTCGCGCCTCGGCGGCGCGCGATGGCCGGTCGCGGCGGTGATCGTCGGTGCCGCCCTCCTCGTGGCGGCGCGCCGACCGGTGCCGACCGAGCCCTCGGGCATCGGTGCGGACGCGGCACCGGCCTACCGGTTCCTCGCCGGTCGCCCGCCGGGCGAGCCGGTCCTCGAGCTCCCGGCGAAGGCCGGCGAGGACGACCTCCAGGGCCTTGCCGTGGACTCGCAGTACATGCTCGCGAGCACCGTGCACTGGCAGCCGCTCCTGAACGGCTACACCGCCTACGAGGCTCCCTCGCGCTACGTGCTCGCGTCGATCGCCCAGCGGCTGCCCGCGCCCGACGCACTCGACCGGATGCTCTCGCTGGTCGACCTGCGGTGGGTGCTCGTGCACGGCGCTCGCCTCTCCGCGGACCAGCAGGAGGCCTTCGCCTCGTCTCCGCCGGGTCTCCGCGAGACGCTCCGCGACGGCGGGGACGTGCTCTACGAGGTCGTCGCGCGCCGTCCGGAGCGCCGACCCGACGGCCTCGAGCGGACCGATCGGACCGAGTCGCTCGAGGGAACCTCGCGCGGCCCGCTCGACGCGCGCTGCCTCGCCGGTGCGCTCGAGATCGGTCTCCCCGCGCAGGGCGTCCGTCACCGTTTCGCGAAGCAGCGCCTCCGCGCGCGGATCGCGAACCGCAGCGACTGCCCATGGCCCGCGCTCGGGGCGGGCGACCGCGGGCTCGTCATGCTCGAGTACGCGTGGCTCGACGACGCGGGCTCGGTCGTCGTGACGGGCGCACCGGGCCGGATCGGCCGCGACGTGCCCCCGGGGACCGAGATCGAGGAGCCGCTGTTCGTGCTCACGCCGAGGCCGGGAACCGCGCGGCGGCTGCGCGTGACCCTGCGCCAGCAGGGCGAGACGGCGCCGATCGCCTCCTGGGAGTCGGTCGTCGACGTGCTCGGGCCGTCGGGCGCTGCTTCCGCGGCGGCCTCCTGAACGCCCGCCCCCCGGGGGGACTCGTGCGGCCTCCTGCCTGACGCAACGCGACACGGCGGCGGCCGGAGGCGGTCGTCGAACTACGATTTCGGGCCCGGGAGGCCGATGGTAAGGGTGCGCCGTCCGGTCCCACCGACCCGCCCGACCCGAAGAGAGAGGAATCCCGACATGCCTCCGCACAGCACGGCTTCGGCCAGCATCAGCTTCGGCCTCGTCAACGTCCCGGTCCGCCTCTACGCGGCCACGCAGTCGAAGAACCTCGCCTACCGGATGCTGCACGCGAAGGATCAGCAGCGGGTGCGCCAGCAGTGGGTGTGCAGCGGCTGCAGCGAGGTCGTCGAGCGAGCCGACATGGTGCGCGGCTACGAGCACGCGAAGGGCCAGTACGTGGTCCTGAGCGACGAGGAGATGAAGTCGCTCGAGACCAAGACCGACGGGACGATCGCGATCGAGGAGTTCGTTCCGATCACCTCGATCGACCCGATCTACTTCGAGACGACGCAGTACCTCGGCGCCGACAAGGGTGCCGGACGAGCCTACCAGCTGCTCTGCGAGGCGATGGCGAAGAGCGGGCGCTGTGCGATCGGCCGCTTCTCCAACCGGGGCCGCCAGCAGCTCGTCGTGCTGCGGCAGGTCGAAGGCGTCATCGTCATGCACGGCTTGTACTACTCCGACGAGGTGCGCGAGCGGGCCGAGATCGACCACGGCGACGGCACGCCCGCGAAGGACGCCGAGCTCGACCTCGCGATGAAACTGGTCGACGCCCTCGCGGTCGACTCCTTCGACGCGGCGAAGTTCACCGACGACTACCTCGAGGCCGGCCGTGCGCTGGTCGAGAAGAAGGTGGCCGGGCAGGAGATCGTGATCGCGGCAGCCCCCGAACAGAAGGGCAAGGTCGTCGACATCATGGAGGCGCTCCGCGCGAGTCTCGGCGCGGCCAAGCGCAAGCCCGACGCTCCCGCGGCGGCGACCGCGGCAGCGGGCAAGCCCGAGGCCCCGGCCGTCGAGGAGGAGGACGAGCAGGTCCGGCGCAAGCCTCCGACCCGCGCGGCCGGCGGCGCGGGCGGCACCGGGGCGACCTCCCGCTCGCGCGCGAAGTAACCGCCGGCCCGTCGCACCGTGGCAGCCCCGCCGGGAGCGAGGACGTCCGGCCGAACGGCGGTCGTCCCCTCGGACGACGTCCCGTTCCGGACCGGGCCCATGCTCGCGACCGAGGTCGCGACCCCGTTTTCCCGTCCCGGCTGG
>JAGWVP010000483.1 GCA_018970825.1 bacterium
CCGGGTCGTGGTGAACGACGTCGGCGCCTCGCTCGACGGCGAGGGCCGCGACGACAGCCCCGCCGCGCAGGTGGTCGAGGAGATCCGCAAGGCCGGGGGAGACGCCGTCGCCTGCTACGAGGACATCGCCTCGTGGGACGGCGCCGGGCGCACGGTGGCGCTCGCCTGGGAGAAGTGGGGCCGGCTCGACGTGCTCGTGAACAACGCGGGCGTGCTGCGCGACCGCATGAGCTTCAACATGACCGAGGAGGAGTTCGACCTCGTCATGAAGGTCCATTGCAAGGGCCACTTCGCGATGAACCACCACGCCTGCGTGCGCTGGCGCGAGGAGGCGAAGAGCAAGGGCTCCACCTGGGGACGCGTGGTCAACACCGCCTCGGAAGCCGGCCTCATGGGGACGGCCGGCAACAGCAACTACGCGATGGCGAAGGCCGCGATCTGCGCGCTCACGATCAGCATCGCGCGCGAGATGGGCAAGTACGGCGTGACCTCGAACTTCATCGCGCCGCGCGCCCGCACGCGCATGACGCAGTCGATGCCGAACAGCTCGATGTTCGACGCGCCCGAGAACGGCTTCGACGCGTTCCATCCCGCGTGGCCGGCGCAGCTGGTCGTGTTCCTCGCGAGCGAGCAGGCCGCCGACCTGAACGGCCAGGGGTTCATCGTCTGGGGCGGCGAGGTGCAGCTCGTCTCGGGCTGGCACAAGGTGGGCGGCGTCGCGACGCCCGGGGCCCCGCTCCACGCCCGCGACCTGATCGCCCGCAAGGACGAACTGTTCGGCAGCCAGCCGCGCCAGCCGACGTACATGTGAGGGCGCAAGCGGCGCCCCCTCCCCCGCCCGCCCGGCCGGCTCCGGCGCTCCTCCCGATCGAGTCCGCGGGCCCGCTCCGATCGGGACGGTCCTCTCCGCTCAGCCGAGCCGGCGCAGGGCGAAGCGCATCGCCGCCTCGCGAAGCCCGCTCGGCAGCACGTTCACGAGCGCGACCGTCGCCTTCGCGTCGATCGGCGCGTTGACTTCCGCGGGCGGCGAGGCCGCGAGCGCCGCGCGCACGATCGCGTCGGCGACCGGCTCCGGGGGGAAGCCCCGCGACCCGAGTTCCTTCATGAGCCGATCGATCGCGCGGTACCCGTCGGCGTACGGCGAACGGTCGGCGAGCGAGCCGCCGGCCTCCTGCGCCACCTCCTGGAACTCGGTCGCGATCGCTCCGGGGCGCACGAGCACGATCGACACCCCGAAGTCGGCGATCTCCATGCGCAGTGCGCTCGTGAGCGACTCGAGCGCCGCCTTCGAGGCGCAATACGCCCCGAAGAAGGGCATCGACGCGACGCCCGCGGGCGAGGACACGTTCACGACGACGCCTCGCCGACGCGCGCGCATCCCGGGCAGGACGGCCTGCGCCATGCGCATCGCGCCGACCACGTTCACCTCGAGCTGGTAGCGCAGTTTCTCGACCGGGACGTCCTCGACGGCGCCCATCTGCCCGAAGCCCGCGTTGTTGACGAGCAGGTCGATCGTCGCGTCCTCCGCGGCGAGCCGAGCCATCGCGTCGCGCACCGACTCCTCGTCGGTCACGTCGAGGCGGAGAGCGCGCACGCCGGGCGTCTCGCGCGAAAGCGCCTCGAGGGCGTCGACGCGCCGGGCCGCCGCCCAGACGGAAACGCCTTCGGCCGCGAGCTTGCGGGCCGTGGCTCGGCCGATGCCGGCCGAGGCTCCGGTCACGAGGGCGGTGCGGATCTTCGCTTCGGGCATCGTCGACCTCCGGGGGCTCTGCTCGACCGCCCCGTTCCACGGGAGGCGCCGGGCCCGCCGTCGAGACTAGCCCTCAGCGGCGCAGCGTCCAGCCGGTCGTGCCGTCGGGGCGGTCCTTCAGGTCGATGCCCGCCGCCACCAGCCGGTCGCGGATCCGGTCGGCGGCCGCGAAGTCGCGCGCCTTGCGGGCGGCGTTGCGCTCGTCGATCAGCCGGCCGATCTCGGCCTCGGAGAGACCGGCCTCCGCCGCCCGCGCCTCCCGCCAGCCGCCGAGCGTCGCCTCGGGATCACCCTGGAGGATGCCGAGCACCGCTCCCGACTCGCGCAGCGCGTCGGCCACCGCCCTCGCCTCGCCGGGTCTGCCCGCGTCGAGCAGGCGGTTCGCCGCGCGCACGGCGTCGTGCAGGGCGGCGATCGCGCGCGGCGTGTTGAAGTCGTCGGCGAGCGCCGCGCGGAACTCCTCGCGGCAGGCCCGCGCGTCGTCGGCGGCGGGCACGGCGGCCGGCGCCGCCGCGAGCGCGCGGGCGAGCGTCTCGTAGAGCCGAACGAGCCCGCGCTGCGCCTCGGCCACGGCCTCGTCGGAGAACTCGAGCGGGCTCCGGTAGTGGGTCTGCAGCAGCATGAAGCGCAGCGCCTCGACCGGGTGGCGCTCCATCGCCTCGCGGATCGTCACGAAGTTGCCGAGCGACTTCGACATCTTCTCGGCGTTGATGCGCAGGAAGGCGACGTGCATCCAGTGGTCTGCGAACGTCGCTCCGGTCGCGGCCTCGGACTGCGCGATCTCGTTCTCGTGGTGCGGGAAGACGAGGTCCTCGCCGCCGCCGTGGAGATCGAAAGGCTGGCCCAGGTACTTGACGCTCATCGCCGAGCACTCGATGTGCCAGCCGGGGCGGCCGGGCCCGAAGGGGCTCTCCCAGGTCGGCTCGCCCGGCTTCGCCCCCTTCCAGAGCACGAAGTCCGCGGGCTGGCGCTTGTGGCTCGCGACCTCGACACGGGCGCCCGCGAGCATCTCGTCGAGGCGGCGGTGCGAGAGCTTCCCGTAGGCCGGGAACTTCGACACGTCGAAGTAGACGTCGCCGTCGGCGCGATAGGCGACGCCGCGGCGCTCGAGCTCCGAGACGATCCCGATCATCTCCTCGACGTGGGCGGTCGCCCGCGGCTCGACGTCGGGAATCCGCGGGCAAAGCCGCCCGACGTCCGCCTGGAAGGCGCCGGCCATCTCGGCTCCGAGTTCCGCCGCCGTCTTTCCCGACGCCGAGGCGCGGTCGATGATCTTGTCGTCGATGTCGGTGATGTTGC
>JAGWVP010000484.1 GCA_018970825.1 bacterium
GTCCGACCTCAAGCGAGCGGCCCCCTGCGCGCGACGTCCACGGGCCGGCGCGCCCGGTCCGCACCGGCCCCGGTGCGACGCGCGCCGGCGGCGCGGGGACCCGCCGGTCGTTGCGAGTGGTCCGCGACGCGGGCTAGCACGGGAGCATGCCCACGCCGGAGGAGATCGACGCCCAGTTGCTCTGGCCGGGCGGCATGTTCGAACTCGCCGAGGAGACCGTGCTCGGCGAGCCGATGCGCGTCTTCCGCAACCGACCACGCTCGCTGCGGGAACTGGTCGAGCGCTCGGTCGGGTTCGGCGACGCCGAGTACTTCTCGTTCGGCGACCGCAGGACGAGCTTCGCGGCCCATGCCCGCGAGGTGGCCTCGGTCGCGGCCGCGATGCGCGATCGCCACGGGGTCGGCCCCGGCGACCGGGTCGCGATCCTCGCCGCGAACTGCCCCGAGTGGATCCTCGCCTTCTGGGCGACGGTGAGCCTCGGCGCGATCGCGGTCGGGCTGAACGGCTGGTGGACCGGCGACGAGATCCTCTACGGGCTCGGGGACTGCCGCCCGAAGCTGCTGGTCGCCGACCGCAGGCGGCTCGCCCGCCTGGGCGGGGCGGACCCCGGCGTACCGACCGTCGAGATCGAGACCGGCTTCGGCGCGCTCGTCGCGCACGCACCGGGCGCTCCCCTGCCCTCGCAGCCGATCGCCGAGGACGATCCGGCGATCATCCTCTACACGAGCGGCACGACCGGGCGGCCCAAGGGGGCGGTCCTCGGCCATCGCAGCGCGATCGCGATGGTCATGCTCACGTCGCTCGGCGGGGTGCGCACGATGATGACGTCGCCGCCCCCGCCGCCCGACGCGCGCGTCTTTCCGCCCTGCCTGTTCGTGACGAACCCGCTCTTCCACGTGTCGGGCCTGCAGAGCGCGGCGATCATGTCGCTCGCGACCGGGGTCCGGACGGCCTGGAACGTCGGGCGCTTCGACCCGGCGGAGGCGATGCGCACGATCGAGCGCGAGCGCTGCACGGGTTGGGGCGCGATGAACACGACCGTCTGGCGCATGCTCCGCCACCCCGACTTCGGCCGCCACGACCTGTCCTCGCTGCGGCAGATCGGCGGGGGCGGCGCGCCGACTCCGCCCGAGTTGCAGCGCCGCATGCGCGAGGCCTACCCGGGCATGCGCACCGGCGGCCAGCTCGGGCACGGTTACGGCAGCACCGAGTCCGGCGCGCTCGCGACGCTGATCGGCGGAGAGGAGTGGGCGGCCCACCCGGACGCCGTCGGCCGGGCGCTGCCGACGGTGGAGATCGAGATCCGCGACCCCGCCGACCCCGACGGCCCCGCCCTGCCCGACGGCGTCGAGGGCGAGGTCTGCATCCGAAGCCCGCTCGTCATGCTCGGCTACTGGGGGCGGCCGCGCGAGACCGCCGAGACGATCCTGCCCGGGCGCTGGCTGCGGATGGGCGACGTGGGCCGCCTCGTGGACGGTCGCCTCCACCTCTCCTCGCGCAGGCGCGACATGATCATCCGCGGCGGCGAGAACGTGTACCCGGTCGAGATCGAGAACCGGCTGGTCGAGCACCCCGAGGTCGCCGAGGTCGCGGTGATCGGCGTGCCGAGCGAGGAACTCGGCCAGGAGGTGAAGGCCGTCGTCGTGCCGCGCGAAGGCCGCCGCCTCGATGCCGCGTCGCTCGCCGCCTTCGTCGCGGAGAAGCTCGCGTACTACAAGGTGCCGTCGGCGTGGGAGATCCGCGCGGAGCCGCTGCCGCGCAACGCGACGGGCAAGGTGCTGAAGCAGGTGCTGACCGGCGAGGCGGAGAGCGCCTTCGTCGACGAGGAATGAGGGAGCCGCCGATGAAGCCGTGGAACATCGGGACGATCAACGAGGAACTCGCCGCCGCCTTCCCCGAACGCGAGATGATCGTGTTCCGGGACCGTAGACTCACCTGGGGAGAGGTCGCGGGACGGACTCGACGCCTCGCGAACGTGCTGCACCGGGCGGGTCTCGGCTGCCGTCGCGAGCGCACCGGCCTCGAGTCCTGGCAGTCGGGCCAGGACCACCTGGCCCTCTACCTCTACAACGGCAACGAGTACCTCGAGGGCATGCTCGGCGCCTTCAAGGCGCGCGTCGCGCCCTTCAACGTGAACTACCGCTACGTCGCCGAGGAGCTGCTCTACGTGCTCCGCGACGCCGACACGCGCGCGATCCTCTACCACGCGTGCTTCGCGCCCCTGCTCCGCGAGGTCCTGCCGCAGCTGCCCGACGCGAAGTTGCTGCTGCAGGTCGACGACGGCAGTGGCGAGCCGCTGCTCCCCGGGGCGGTCGACTACGAGCAGGCGCTCGCGGCCGCGAGCGACGCGCCTCTCGACGTGCGGCTCTCGGGCGACGACCTCTACATCCTCTACACCGGCGGCACGACCGGGATGCCGAAGGGCGTGCTGTGGCGGCAGGAGGACATCTTCTTCGGCGCGATGGGCGGCCGCATCATCGGCAGCGCGCAGGCGGTCGAGAGCATCGAGAAGCTGGTCGAGAACGCGCGGACGACCGGGACGAGCCTGCGGACCCTCCCCGCGCCGCCCTTCATGCACGGCGCCGCCCACTGGGCCTCGTTCATGATCCTCCACCAGGGCGGCACCGTCTGCATCCAGGACGACGTCCGCTCGCTCGACCCCGACGACGTGTGGCGCACGATCGAGCGCGAGAAGGTCGTCACCCTCTCGATCGTCGGCGACGCATTCGCGCGCCCGCTGCTCGACCAGCTCCAGCGAGGCACCTACGACGTCTCCTCGCTCAAGGTGATCGGCTCGGGCGGCGCGATCTTCTCGCTGCCGCTCAAGAAGGCGTTCCTCGAGGCGCTTCCGGGCATGATGATCATCGACGGCTTCGGCTCGTCGGAGACCGGTGCGCAGGGCTCGACCGTCTCGATGGCCGGGATGGAAGGCAAGCAGGGCGCGTTCCGCATGGACGACCAGACGGTCGTCCTCGACGAGACGCTCTCGCGACGCCTCGATCCCGGCGAGGACGCGCTCGGCTGGGTCGCG